>JASMAJ010000100.1 GCA_030754395.1 Candidatus Thalassarchaeaceae archaeon
TTACAATCATCGAGTAGTAGAACGCAAGTGTCAGAAGAACGAATGCCTAACTTTTCCTCTTTCTTTCCCACACTGAATCCTTCCATGCTTGAATCGACAATGAAAGCTGTAGTTCCTCCATGCTTCTTGACTCCATAATCCGGGTGATCAACATCCTTAGCGAAAAGAACATAAATTTCAGCACTCTTTCCATTGGTCACCCACATTTTTTCTCCATTGAGAATGTAGTGTGTGCCATCTTCACTGAGTTTAGCCCTGCAACCTAGCGCTGCAGCATCTGTTCCTGCGCCTGCTTCTGAGAGTGAATAAGCACCAATTTCTCCTTCTGCGAGGCGAGTTAAATAACGCTGTTTTTGGTCTTCATTACCGTGTAGTGCTATGGTTTTGGAACAAAGTCCAACATGAACACAGAACATTACAGAGAATGAGGGGTCAACGCGAGCCAGTTCCTCAACAATAATCGCTTCACTAATGTCATCAACAGGACTACCTCCATATTCTTCAGGAATAGTGATGCCCTGTAACCCATACTCACAGAATGCTTTCCATTCTTCTAATGGAGGTGTTGCGGTCCTATCTCGCTCTAGGCACGTAGGTGCTAAAACCTCCTCGGCAAAGCCTCTGACCATTTCTCGAATCATATCCTGTTCTTCGGTCTCCATGAAGTCCATACTTTCGCCTACTGCGGCCGAGGTGGAGGCCGTTGTTAATCCCTGCTAGAGGTATTTTTGGCACATTTGCCAATCGAATCATTCAAATTAGAGGCCATTAGGGGCGCGTTCGGAGATTAACATGTCCGACTCCGATTACTTCGAATTTGGTATTGCTCACGACCGCCGCTACACATTGGAGCACCTTTGGCTCCAATTGTTAGATGAGAAAGATGGAACCGTCAAAATCGGTATGTCGGAATTCATACGTGCCGACTTTGGAGATGTTGTCCGAGTCATTCTTCCACACCCGCAGGATAATAGTGAGTTTCTTATTGATGAGGAAGGTACTGATGATGATGGTGAGGAAGAAGAATCAAAACCAAAAAAGCCTTCTTCTGGTGACGAAATAGGTATTGGTGAGCTATTAGTAACAATTAGAACAGTTTCAGATAGAATCCTGATAAATTCGCCATTCCCCTGCAAGGTACTTGAGTTGAATGGAGAAGTTGAGGATAATGCAGATCTTGCGAATGACGATGCATTTGGTGACGGTTGGTTCCTAATAGTAAAGCCACATGAATTTGATGAAGATCAATATTTAGATGCTGGAGAGTACATCGAGTATCTCAACGAGCTCTGATTAAGGCCAACTCAGCGCCGGCCAATTTTCAGGATTTTCGGTTTCCCACTCAATAGTTTTGAGTAAAGCAAGAACTTCATCAGCACTTTCGAGGTCATCCTCAATTTGACGTCTATGAAGCCACCCTTTCAGTCGTCCTAGTCTACGATCAGGTTCTAGTTTAGTTTCTGTGATTAATTGTTTTCCATTGATTAATGGTTTTCTTCCGGCTAAAGGTTCAGAAATTGCAGCGGCCTTAGAAATATAATCATCCCCCTCGTCACCAAAATATGCTTGAAGGTCATCTTGCATAGATTTCGATAAAGAGATATTGAATCTTCTAAGTGTAGCGGGACTGTCATCTGCCAAATCTATAAGTTCAACATTGTGTAGAAATTCAATTCGTTTTGCCTCATCATTTGAAAGACGCAATGTGTTTTTCAATGACATGGCTAAGTCTAATCCAGAGCGCTTATCATTTGAGCAAATTATTGCAAGGTCAACTGCCGGTTGGTGTGAGAAATCTGAATCAATATTTAGTTCGAAACCACTCAATATTTCCTTAAGAACACCATGTTTGGACATTATTTGAAGGGTTGAATGGCTATTTCCTCCCTTGAAAATTCGCGATAGTTCGTTCCACTTTCTTTCAGCAGAAACCTTTTCTAGCATCCCTAAATTTACAGTAATTGCCTGACTTAGTGATTCATCAAGGTGTCGCAGACCCATTATTCCAGCATCTAGAAATCTAAAGGCTCGCATAATTCTCAATCCATCTTCATTCAATCTTTCATGGGCTTCACCAACGGCTCTAACAACTCCCATTGACAAATCCTCTTGGCCCCCAAAGAGATCGATTAGCTCGCTAGTTTTTGCATCTACAGCCATGGCGTTAATTGTGAAATCTCTGCGCGCTAAATCTTCTAAAATATCCGCACCAAAAGTAACATCATCTGGCCTTCGTCCGTCTATGTATTTTCCATCACTACGAAGTGTAGTAACTTCCCAAGAGAGTTTTTTTTCATTGTTAGGAAATAATCCTTCATCGGGTAAAACAATTACAGTTCCAAAGTGTTCACCAACCGGAATAGTTCGTGAGAATAATTCGGAAATTTCGTGTGGCTTCAGATTAGTCGCGATGTCAATTTCTGTAGGATTCAGATTAGAAATTGAATCTCGAACCCATCCGCCTACAATCCAAGCATTTCCCGATTGACATAGCCTCTGTAGAACCCATCGGTCCGCATCGCCGAGCCGCTCGCGTAGGTCCTCCATGCTATGTCTTCAAACCTCTTAGCAATCAATCTCTCGGGCATCAGACCTATTGCGGAGACACTATTCCGAGGTCCATGGAGGTTGAGCTGATACCACTTGAAGTTCTCAGACCTCACGAACAAGTCATACCGAAAAAAGTAGATCAATTGGAGAAAATGACTCATCGCTGGAATGCCTATACTAAGCCTCTTCTTCTTGATAGTAAGACAGGAACAATCCTCGACGGCCATCATCGATATCATGTTGCTAAACGTTTGGGGCTGTTATGTGTTCCTTGCGTCTTAATTGATTATCTAAATGATAATTCGATTGAGTTAGATGTCTGGCCTAATTGTGGACGTGATTCGATATCAAAGCAGGAAGTCGTTGACTCTGCACTATCTGGAAACTTGATGATACCTAAAACTAGTAGACACCGTCTCTCCGATCATCTCCCTCCAATCGCCGTTCCGCTTCATAGACTTAGACAGCCAGCGGTTAGTAATTAGCCAATCAAGAAATTTCTTCCATTAGATTGATTGCAGTTTTGGAAAGCATCTCGTCATCAGAGTGTTGTAATTTTGAGATGATTGAAAGAGTAGATTCTACTACAGGTCTTCCAATCAGGTCTTCAATAATTCTCGCTCTTAAATCAATATTTTTTTCTTCATTTTCTAGAATTGAATTCCTTACTCTAGTTGCTGCTAAACTCCGATCTCCTCGAATTACTCTAACACATAAATTATCAGAGGCAATCGTTGTTAGAGATGCCTCCATGCCTTCAATCAATGACCAATCTGAGTCTCGAAGTTGTCTAGAAAAGTGAGTTATAAATTCGGGATGTTGCTCTCTTGTAAATTCTATCACAATCTCTGAAATTTCTTTACTTACAAACGCTCTTTTGACAAATAGACCCGCAACTCGAGATTTCGTTGAGTAATCTGATTGATCTGCAAAGCGGAGTAAATCTTCATCTAAGAGGCCGGAATCAAGATGTTCCGGTTGAGTGTATAGTAGAGATATTCCTGAACTTCTGACTGATTCGGCTTCATCGTTGAGAACTTTCTTCAAGAGCTCTAACGGCACTTCATCCATCGATGCCATTCGATGTGCTGCTGCTTTGCGTACTGCTTTATCTTGTGAGTCAAGAGCTATATTGATAAAACTCGGTTCAAAATTCATCTTTGATTCCCAAGCGGCTAATCTGACAATTCCTTCTTCATCTTCAGATAGATGAGATAGAATTTCCATTCCTGAGCGATTAGCCCTATTAGCAACTCTTGCAGCCAACAATCTTTGCTCTTTTTCTTTCGACTCAGAAAGCGTCTGAAATAGATCTAAATCCTTACTTCCTGCCCATCTGATGACTGCCTCTTTTGCCTTTTCACGAAACCAAGGGTCATTGTCTTCAAGCAATTTGATGAACCCACTTAATGCCTCAGGATCATTCATTTCAAACAGATGCCTAACTGCTCTTCTGCGCTGTCGAACATCTCGATTGTGTAATTTCGCTAAAGCAGAACGTACACTCATTGTCATGCCCAACTAAGAGGACGACAAGAACGCTTTGCTGGTAATTTCACGGCACGAGGTCCTCGTGACCTCCAACCATTGGTGTATCCTCATCATCCCAGTCTCCAGGATTTTCGAGATCAATTGAGAGTATT
>JASMAJ010000101.1 GCA_030754395.1 Candidatus Thalassarchaeaceae archaeon
TTTTGCCATCATATTTCGAAATGGCATATCTATTGCATCGTATGTAATTTCATTCCCCATATCTGGAGTAATTGTAATTGAAGAAACACAAACTTGTTTGTTTCCTATCCCTATCAAACCTACCCAGATGTCATCAACTGATTCGTTTAATTCAATTGTGAATTCTGAACCATTAATGTCAATTTGCTCGCTTCCTCCAATATAAGCAAGCCCTCCATAAAATGATTCGCCGTCTGGTGCATGAAACGTAACTGAAAAATCACCATCATAATCGGAACCTGGAATTAGAATTGCGGATCGATTTTCTTCGTCCCAGTATCCATACCCTCTGAGTTCTGTAGGAGGATTAAGTGCATTTACTTCTGATGAATTTATATTCAATTCACCCCCCTCCTCAACGATAATCTTCGTATCATCTTCCATACTGATTACTGCACTTGAAATTGTTAATGACCCCCCGTTAACAATTCGTAAATTATCCGAAACGGTTTGATCGTCAGCCCATTCTACAGCGGAATCAATTAAGATTTCTCCATCTTCCGCATTTACAACTTGAGGGATGCCAATAATCAACGAAAACAGCAGAATAATCGACATAGTTAGGGATTGGCCCTTACTCATAATGAGCCGACAATAATAAGTGCCAAATTAACGAATCGGCGGCGTGGTTAATTTATTCCATGTTTTCACATATATCTCAGAGAGAGAGTTCATGGCTAATGTGCCTCTCGTTGTCAATGGGATAACATGAGTGATACGCTTTTTGAGTCATCAGAACCATTAGGTTTCTTCCTCAATGTACTTACTGTACTAATGATATATGGTCCAGCCTACTTGGCAAATACTGGTGCTATGTTATTTGGTAAATGGCTACCTGACAAATTCGAATTTGTTAATCATAAGATCGATGGAGGGCGTAATTATTCAGATGGATATCGCATATTAGGGGATGGCAAATCTTGGGAGGGGTTATTTGGTGGAGCCACCTTTTCAGGTCTTCTAATGATTCTAGCTCATGTGATTTGGAGAGGTCGGATTAATTCAGATGCCCGACCGTTTATCGATCCTCTTTTTGATGCAAATAGTTCTGATTGGTATTGGATTGGAGGTGAATATGGCGCTGCATTCATTTTAGGATTCACATTAGGGTTTGCTTGTATGCTGGGGGATATGACTGGTTCATTTTTCAAGCGAAGAAGAGGTTTGAAGAGAGAAGGTGATGAGAGTTCCGAGGCTCCTTTATTGGATACCTTGCCATTTGCTCTCTTTATCTTCGCAGCAGCAGCATTATTATTCAGTAATGAAATTATCATGGATGATGGCCTGAAGGGCCCTATAGTCGCTATATTGGTCCTTACACCTGTAATACATAGATCATTCAACATTTTAGGCTACAAACTGGGTTTGAAATCAGTCCCCTACTGAATATCCCTGAGATATTCTTTCGGAATTCATTATCTCCTTAGCACCTATGCGGGCAAACATGGCAGGTATGACTGTACTCATTGTAGGAGGCGGTGGTCGTGAACACGCTCTTGCCATAGGTCTTGTAGAAAGTGAATCAGTTGGAGAGGTGCATACTTGCCCTGGAAACGCTGGAACTGCTTTAGTTGGTAATAATCACGATGTGAGTGTTACAGATGTTGTAGCAGTTGGCGAATTAGCTTCCCAGATTGGTGCTGATCTTGTTGTCATTGGACCAGAGGCTCCTCTAGTAGCAGGTTTGTCTGATTATCTACGTGATATCGGTATTCCAAGTTTTGGACCTCACAGTCAGGGGGCTGCACTCGAGGGCTCAAAACTTCACGCTAAGAGAGTGATGCAGAATCTCGGAATCCCAACTGGAGGTGTTCTAGTTCTTGATGCAGAATCAGATATTAAGAAATCTCTTGCGACTTTTGAATCTCCTTGGGTAATCAAGAGAGATGTATTAGCTGCAGGGAAAGGAGTTGTGGTTACTTCAGATGATGTTGAAGCATCTGAGTTCATTTCTAAGTCAATAAAAACGGATGGTTTTGTTTTGCTTGAGGAATTTCTTTCTGGTGAAGAGGCTTCAATGCTTGTTCTAATGGATGAATCGGGCTATCTTTGTTTGCCGGCGAGTCAAGATCACAAAAGAGTAGGTGAAGGAGACACCGGTCCAAACACCGGCGGCATGGGGGCTTACGCGCCAGCCCCAGTAGTTACCCCTGCCGTCCGGCGACGTGCAATCGATGAGATTGTTGAGCCTATGCACCACTACCTTCGAAATCAGCATATTCCGTATCGTGGAGTTTTGTATGTTGGATTGATGATTGATGAAAATGGAGCTCCTAATGTTGTTGAGTATAATGTTCGTTTTGGAGATCCTGAAACACAGGTGACAATCCCATTAATTGAGAATGATCTCGGTGAGTTACTTCTGGCCACGGCAGAAGGTAATCTTTCTGATATTAGTCCCAAGTTCAGCAATAAATCTGCAGTCACAGTGGTTCTAGCATCAGAAGGATACCCTGCATCTTCTAAGACTGGTCGCGAGATTAAGGGTGCTAAATCGAGGATTGAGGAGGGAGATATTGTTGGATTTGTTCATTACGCCGGTGCTGAATTACTAGATGATGGTGGACTATTGTCAACTGGCGGTAGGGTACTAGCAGCAACAGCAATTGCTCCTAATTTACACCTAGCTTTAGAGTGCGCTTATGCTCTAATGAATGAAATCGAACTTGAGGGTTCTCACTACCGTTCTGACATCGGTCATCGAGCACTTTGAAAATTAGATTACTGGCATGTAGCGACACTACGTAGTAGTGAGACCACCGCGAACGGTTATAACAGGACTTCAGGTCGCCGCGCTGCTGAGCCTTTAGGCTGCACAAATGACGGTGAGAAATAATGTCGTATGAAAATGAGAATGCGGAGGCCGATGCGAGCTCAATGAAGGGTGTCGCAACAGCTCCTTTGGCACTTGCAGGACTTCTGGTTCTGTTCTTTGGAATAACTGCCTTCGCTGACGATGTGATGATTGATATTGGAAAGTTAGTCGTCCTCCCCGTTGCAGCTGCTACTGCAGCTGCTTTGGGAAGGATTGGAATAATTGCTACACCTAACAAATCCCTAGTTTATTCATTCGCATTTGTTGCTGCGGCTGTGGCAATGGACTCCTTTTCATTGGTCGATCCGATTGTAATTTCGACCTTTGTTTTCATGGGTATTTCTACAATATTCTTGGTTCAAGTAAATCGGAATGAAGAAGCCACTATTTTGCTATCTATTGTAGTTGGATTCCATCTTGCAGTATCTTATGCTGCAGGAATGCCAGAGTTATCTCTTGCAGAGGAAGCAACCTTGCAGAGTAATCAATTAATTGATATTCAGAGAGCCGGGATAGGGGCGAATTTCTTCGCTTTCTGGATTCTTTCAATAGTTTTGGGGACTATCTTAGCAATCCTATTTCGTGGATATTTGGACGAATCTGGAAAAAATACTCTGTTTTCCACAGTTCCTGAATCTATTGAGTGGAAAACCAGTTCAGAATTTATTGGAACTTCTCTCAGTCTGCTTTTTGTGAATCTAGTTCCTCTATTATGGCTCTCAAGTATTACTGAAGCTGATATATTCGAGACGCATCATTATCTCGGTTCTGTTTGGGCACTAGCAACATCAATTGTAATTCTATTCGTCACATTCTGTAGAACTGAGAGGTGGCACGTAATCGGATCTCTTGTTGCAATAAACTGGGTTATTTACACATTAGCACATCTAGTGGAGATTGGAAACGACCTACCTACTAGTCTAGCATTCCTTAGTAATAACGATACGGCTAGTACTTGGACATGGTTTGGCCTTACCTTTTGGTTGAATGTTGGTGCAGCATTAATAGCGTCAAGAGGTTATTTCGGTGATATTTCTCCACGAAGGGAACCAAGTAAGTTTAGACAATGGTGGCAAGCCAACAGTTATTCAATACTAGTTGGTTCTGCCTTAGTAGTAGGATTCTTAGTTCGAACCGGATGGAATGTTATTCCAGCAATGAATGCTAATCTTACTGGTTTGTGGGATATGACGGGGGGTTCTGACCCTTGGTACATGAAGCGTGTAGTTGACTACATAGTTGCTAACCAAACGCATTTAATTTTTGACGCGGATAGAGCTTATCCAATTGGTGGAATCAATCCACGTCCTCCTCTTTTCTCATGGTGTTTGGCTCTT
>JASMAJ010000102.1 GCA_030754395.1 Candidatus Thalassarchaeaceae archaeon
TGATGTGATTTTTTAGGAAGGCCATCACAGTATAGATTCCGGGCCTTCCACCCGCGAAGACCATCACATTCTCCGTAGTTATGGTTGAACCATATCTTGAGTTGTAAAAATCGACGATAGCATCACGTAATTCTGGATGGCCCCAAGCCTTCGGGTAGAATCGATCTTCCCGAGTTACATTGACACTCTTTGGAAGAGATGGCCCGCCGAATTTTTCCAATCGAGTAGTTAGTGGGAAACCCTGTGACCACGGGTGAGTTCCTTCGGTTCCTATGAAACTACCAAAGGAGTCTCTGAAAGCATAAAGCGTCTCATAAATCCCCATCGGCGGACAGTTGTCGGATAGGAAAGATTCGACTTGTTTAGCACCGTCATTCTGCTCCGCCATAACCTTGCGTGTGCCCCTCGGCTCAAGAGGTTCGCGCTTCTGAAATTTCAATGGGAATACGAACCCTTAGTCATCAAAGCGGATATGAAGTATAGTTGCCTGTGGGAACCATGCGCGAGTACCCCTCCAACCGAGTTGACTTGCGTAGCGATACTGTAACACAGCCAACTGCAGCAATGAGAGGTGCCATGCAAAATGCAGTAGTTGGAGATGATGTTCTAGGCGATGATCAAACAGTAATCGAGTTGCAGAACCGGTTAGCGGAGATGCTAGGGAAGGAAGCAGCCCTCTTTGTTCCAAGCGGCACGATGTCTAATGCAATTGCAATCCGTGCTCATACTAATCCCGGTGATGAGATAGTAACTGAGAGTACTAGCCACATCTACGTCTACGAAGGAGGAGGATATGCAGCTCTCTCTGGATGTTCGGTAGCCTTAGTTCCCGGAAAACTTGGAATCATGACACCCGAAGATGTTGCTAAGGCTATTCGCAAAGGTGATGGTAGTCTCGGCCACTTCCCTAATGGTTCTCTAGTCTGTGTTGAGAATACCTCGAATAGAGGTGGTGGAACATGTTATCCGCAAGAAACCCTAGATGCAATTGCTAAGATTGCTCATGACAATGATTGTGCTGCACACATGGACGGAGCTCGTTTATTCAACGCCGCAATTGCTACTAGTACAGATCCTGCTCGCATAGTTCGAGATTATGATTCAGTATCCATTTGCTTGTCAAAGGGTCTTGGTGCTCCAGTGGGTAGTGTATTGGTAGGCTCTTCCGATTTCATAGCCTTGGCTTATCGTTGGCGCAAGATGTTTGGAGGAGGTATGCGCCAGGCAGGTGTAATTGCTGCTTGTGGCCTATATGCAATAGACAACAATATTGATCGCCTTTCAGAAGATCACGAGCGGGCTCATAGGCTTGCAGTAGCAGTAAATTCTCTTTCAAACTTCGAGGTAGAACTAGACTCAGTTCAATCAAATATGGTTTTTGTAAGAACTCTAGAAGGGATTGCAGACAATGTAGTTGAACATCTTACATCTCAGGGTGTTGACATTCTAACAATCAATGATTCAGTAGTGCGTGCAGTAACTCATTTACATATTACTGACGAAGATATCAAGCGTGCTATTTCTGCATTTTCTTCGATGCAATAGATGCGAATGCTTCAACTAGACCCCAGACTCGCGAAACCAATGCGAACTCTCATTGCCCTTGTTTTAACGGCAATACTTCTTGCTCCTAGTGCTGCCCTTGCTGAGAGTGATTCGGTATGGATTGTAGCTCGTAATCAAGAGAATGCAGGAACTTTTGGTGGACTAACATTACATCTTGATGGGAACTCGTCATCAGTTACAACAGATTATGAGAATCTACCTTCTATCATCGAAACCTATACTGCAACATGGTGTACAAATTGTGTAACTAGTGAGGGCGCTATGAGTGAGGTAGTATCCAACCTAGATGTAGTACAAATTCTCTATCATAGACATTGGTACGAGGTTGAGGATCCATTCGGTAGTAACAGTACTGAGGAAAGATGGGTTTCTACATATGGAGCATCATCTGATAATGACGTGGGTAAAGAAAGAGCAGCACCAACTTCTGTAATTGATGGCGCTCGGATGCATACTGGCTCAACTCCGACGGGAGAGAGTTTGATTAGCGATTATGACCTATCTCTTTCTGTTGGTAATTTGGCATGGTTCATGGGTGGAGAAATTGAGTTTAGTGTCAATGTGGTTGCGTCCGTCAGTACATTTTCTTGGTCTTTTGACAATCTTGTATTCGCTTGTGCTGATGAATGCCCTAACCAAAAAACCACTGCGTGGCTAATGTTTGTTGAAGATAGTGCGAATTTTGAGGCAGGCTCAAATGGTTTGGGTGATTATCATCATGTTCTGCATGAATCAATTATGCTTGAAGGAAGTAATTCTAGTCTGATTACAGATGTTCCGATGGCTTGGGACGGAGATGATATGAATGCAATTCTACTGATAGATTGGGAAATCGAAAACAACGATAGTGGTTTTCCACTCCCTGGAGTCGGCATTGCAACGTTTCTCTCATTACTTGTAGCAGTCCCTCTGGCTCGTGCAAACCGTGAGGATTGAGTAGGATTCTATCCAAATACTTCCGGCGGGTTCAAGTACCCTCGGGGAGCATCGTTGATGCTCGGTGAGGCCATGATTCTCGATTCAAAGTTCAATGTCACTAGTGAGGAGGTGAGCGCCGGCGCTCTTCCTCAATGGCTCATTGAGCATATGCTGGCTCAGTGCAGGAACCCTCGTTCATTTTCAGAGGGAGGTCCTGCGCGCATCCTCGTACTATACCCGACTGAAGAAGCAAGGCGCGAATCGTTAGAGAATTTGGCCGATGAAGGAGTAGTAATTGATCGCACACTACATCAAACCATAACTTCGCTTGAAACCTCTCTACTTGTTGACCTAAGGCTACCTCGTTCTCTTTCTACTTCTGGTGCTTTCGCAGTTGTCCTCAATGAAGCCTGTGCTCAGGCGGCACACCGATTGGAATTTCCGATTATACACCCTATCGAGACCTTAGAATGGAACGAGAATAGAACCCAAGAACTTGCTCGATTGCATTCCTTGTTATCTAGAGAGTGTCGTCTAGAAAGATTTGAGGGTCCGGGAATCGAGTCATTCTCACGGGTACTTCAGAAACTTGAGAAAAAATTGGGGGAAACCCATCCCGACTTTGCTACCTCAAAAGTTATCAAGAATCTGAACACAATGGATGAAACTCCATTCAGTCTCAGAGATGTGGATGGAATCATAATGCTTGATCATGCTCCAATGCTTCCCATATCATACCATCGTCTTCTCAAGGCAATCTCATTGCATAGACCAATCCATCAGTTGGAGTACCCAGGAAACTTCAGATTGGGATACCACGGTGAGCAAATTTTCGATCAACAATTGATTAGATCTGACAAAGAGCTTCCAGAATGGGTGCCGAAACATGAACCATTAAAGAAAGATGTAAATGTAGAGAGTCCACAAGTTGAGAAGAGATTACGGGTTCAGAGAGAGTCTCACACAATTCCGTCCGTTATCGACCTTATTGAAGATCGTCTATCCACCAACCCTGACTTGCGAGTTCTTATCATTGACCCATCTCTAAATGATACTCAATTCCGATGGAAACGGGCATTAAGTAACCTCGCTATACAATTCTCCACAAGTAAAATGATGCTTTCCAATCGGCCACTTGGTCATTGGATTTCTACAGTAGCAGGCATTAGTCATGGCCCGAATTCTTTCTCATTAGATGGTCTTCGAACATTGAGTCTTCAGAAATCTGTAATCCTCTTCGATGAACCTAATGATCACCCTTCTGATTCTCGAATAAGACCCGAAGCAGATGCAGATATGCTAACCGAATTGGCTCGAAACGAACATGTTCTCTCGGGTCCTGGTGCTTTGCTTCGTTGGTTAGAAACTCTCAGACGTGAACCTCTTGATTCTCGTAGTGGTTTGGCTAAGGAATCATCACAGTGGTTCTTTCTATGTCTTGCCTACTCGAATTTTTCTCTCTTGGAGAAACATGACAGAACGGCTCTTGATGATGATGAGATGTGGCGAGGCTGCCATAGTGGTGAGATACTTCCTCGCCCTGAATCTGCATCAACAGGAGATGAATGGCTAGCTGCTATGATAGCGAGAACAGATATTGATCCATCCAGAGCAGATGGCAACCATCCACTACCCGCCGCAGTAATTCAAACTCTAGTTGATTCACACTATCAACTCAGGCAGATGCAATTG
>JASMAJ010000103.1 GCA_030754395.1 Candidatus Thalassarchaeaceae archaeon
TTTTATGATATATCTTCCAAGAATATGCAATCACTGTGCTAACCCTGCTTGTGTGGGAGCATGCCCATCGGGTGCTGCCCACAAGAGAGAGGAAGATGGAGTGGTTCTGATTGATCAAGATCGTTGTCGAGGTTGGAGATATTGTGTTTCTGCCTGTCCATACAAAAAGCCATATTATAATTGGAGAAGTGGAAAAATGGAGAAGTGTTTACTTTGTTATCCACGACTTGAAACAGGTCAGCCTCCAGCATGCTTCCACGCTTGTCCTGGCCGAATTAGGTATATGGGGCCAATTATGGTTGACCAAGACCGTGTCTTAGAAGCCGCTACAGCTCCAGAAGAGGATTTGGTCTCTATACATCGTAGTATCATTCTTGACCCCAATGACCCCAAAGTCATCAAACAGGCCAAGAAACAGGGTATTTCGGATGCTTGGCTTGATGCTGCACAACGTTCTCCAGTCTACAGAATGTTCGTTGAATGGAAAATCGCATTACCCCTCCATCCTGAATTTAGAACGGTTCCAAACTTGTTTTACATACCTCCTGAAAGCCCCGTGGCCTCAGTTCTAGATAATCGAGGTAATAGATCGGCAACTGATGAAAAATCAGTTCTTCCTACATTAGATAATTTCCGTTTACCGATCAAATATCTTGCAAATATGTTTTCTGCAGGTAATATTGATGAGGTTGAAACTGCTTTGATTAGGCAACTAGCTGTAAGAAATTATCGAAGAAGCGTTCGTGTGGATGGAGAAGCTGATTTGAGCGCTCTAACCGAGGCTGGACTTAGTGAACAAGATGCCATTGATATGCACCGACTCCTCTCACTAGCCTTCCTAGATGAGCGATTCGTGGTTCCAACTACTCGTCGTGAGCAAGATCCGAACACCAGTCCCTTTACTGAACGTGGCTTTACTGGATTTAGCAAAATGAATCCTCACGACATGAAGAGAAGGGAATTCATGCATGTAGACTTACAAGGAGATCAGGTGATTTGAATGTTCACGAATAATATGTTAATTATGGATGAAGAATTGTTGGCTGATGCATATTTACTATCTTCAGTTTTATTCGTTAATCCAGAGATGATGGAAAAAGAATCTACGGATGAGCGAATTCAGAATCTCTGTCACGATCTCAGAGATACTGGGTTTGGTAAAATTGCATCTGAGTTTGAAAAATTCCACGAAAAATTATGGGATATTTCGGAAGAAGAACACCTATTTGCACTCGAAATGACTCCATCTGCACCACCATATCTCGGGCATTACGGATTTGATGCTCCAAAATCTTGTGGAGAGATCGGAGTAAGTGAGAGAAACATGTACATGATTGAAGTTGCTGCTGTTTACAAGCACTATGGAATTCAAATGGAACATGGCGAAATGCCTGACTACTTTCCTGCAATTTGCGAATTTATGGCCATCTCACTCATCGAGAAAGACGATGAGGCTCGAAATTTGAGAAAGGGATTCCTCAGCTCACTTGTCAAACCATTTTTGCCGAAATTCATTGAGGGTCTAGGTACTAAGCCTTGGGTCCATATTGTTTCAGCGGTGGATATGTTAGTAATGAATGAACAACAAATGGAGGAGGATTGAAAATGAATTGGAATGAGATGTTCTTTCTAGCATTGCCGTATATCACTCTAGTAATATTCTTCTTAGTTCCTATCTGGAGAGCATTCTCCGGACAATGGGCATGGTCTGCACGAGGAGATTATGGTTGGACTCCAAGGCCTAGTGGCTTCTTTGGTCGTGAATCTATGGGTATGGCTGCCTTAGCATTGCATTGGGGAGTCATCGTCCTAATTATTGGGCATATTTTCTTAGGTATGATCGGTGCATTGTGGGGGCCAATAATACTAGTTGATTATTTCAAATGGGTTGGAATGGCCGGTGGATTGATGTTCCTCTATGGATTAGTTGTGGCATTAATTAGGCGAATTGTAATCCCCGAAGTACGAGAGATGAGTAAGACTGAGGATTACGTAATTCTCTGTCTATTAATCACAGCTGCCTCAACCTCACTTTGGTTGGTAATTGTTGATGGCACCTGGGGAATGTCTTCTACAGTTTTCCCATGGCTCGAATCAATATTTTCCTTCAATCCTGATGTATCAGGAATGGCAGGTGCTCCTCTTTTGATGAAGATTCATGTCATAGTCAACATGCTATTCTTTTGCTATGTCCCATTCACCAAAATGGTGCATTTGTGGAGTTATCCTTTCACTTACATCACACGTCCATTCATCTCACTTCGTGCTCGAGGAAGATGGGTTCGCTGATTTGTAATTATGTAGAAACGTGATGGCAATGGAAGAGGGTTTTGTCACTTCTTATGAAGGGGCTGAAGCAACAAAATCTAGAGCTATCAGGGTTCTAAGCGTCAGTACTCTTGCCTTTACAATTAACTTTGCTTGTTGGATGATGTATGGGGTCCTCATCACATTCTTAGTGATTAATCGTGCATTTGAATGGGACAAGGCACAAATCGGCTGGTTAATCGGAATACCCGTTCTCACAGGGGCAGTATTCAGGCTCCCAGTCGGCATATTGGCCGATATTTATGGTGGTCGTAGAGTTTTCACTATTGTGATGCTGATTTCAGCGATTCCTATGTTCCTAGTTAGTAAAGCAGATTCATTCTGGGACTTCTTATTTGCAGGTCTGGGATTCGGCTTGACTGGATCTACCTTTTCTGTTGGAATTGCTTACACCTCAGTCTGGTTTGAAAAGAAATGGCAGGGTACTGCACTGGGGATTTTTGGAGCAGGGAATGCAGGTGCGGCTTTGACCGCGATATTTGCTCCTATATTCCTCGCACGATACTCCAATGATGGAGCTAATATTGAGGGATGGAGGTTACTACCTCAACTCTATGCGGTGATATTGGTGGTTATGGCGATAATATTCTGGCTCTTGACACTAGAACGTAAAGTGAAACAAGAAAAAATCATTTCATTGAAAGAGAGGCTCTCTCCATTGAAAGATCCTAGAGTTTGGCGCTTTGGAATGTATTATTTTCTTGTATTTGGTGGATTCGTAGCACTTGCTCAATGGTTGGTACCTTACTACGTGAATGTATACGCAGTAAGTGTAGCAACAGCGGGAATGTTAACTGCAATTTTCAGTTTCCCATCTGGAGTGATACGTGCTCTTGGTGGTTGGTTATCGGATAAGGGAGGAGCTCGAAGTGTCATGTATTGGGTGCTTGGTATTTGCTTACTATCTTCTATCCTTCTTCTTCCACCAAGAATGGAAATATCTTCAACCGGGGAAGGAGTATTGGCTGAAAGAGCCGGAACTATCGTAGAAATTGATGAAATAAATTACAGTATTACTATAGTTGATTCGGATGGAATTGAGATGGAATATTTCTACAATGGAGCAACGGTAACTGAGATTGACGAATCAACTTCGAATGATGATGGTGAAACTCATCTGATCCCTGAAGTTCATACTTGGCAGGAACCAGTTGTAGAAATTGGCGATGATGTGGAACGAAAACAGTTGTTGGCCAAGGGTGTATCATTGATTACTTTCCAAGCAAATATTTGGGTATTCACTTTCTTGGTATTCACTCTTGGTATAGCCATGGGAATAGGAAAGGCTGCAGTCTACAAACATATTCCGGTGTATTATCCGAGAGATGTAGGGGTAGTTGGAGGAATAGTGGGTGTTCTAGGAGGCCTTGGTGGCTTCATTAGTCCAGTTATTTTCGGCTATTTATTGAAATGGACGGGTTTGTGGACCATGACCTGGCTATTCCTCGCTATCTTTTCTTCAATCTGCCTGATATGGATGCATCTAGTCATTAAGAAAATGACTTTCCGCCGAGCTCCAGAAATTTCCAGACTGATAGAAGAACCTGGTGGTTCGTATCTTCCTTCATTGAATATTCATTGTCCAAAAGAGGATGAAGACAAGGAAATTCACCTCAAAATTATTCCTGGTAATCCGTCTATTCTAATTGTCGATAAATGTCAAGCATGGGAACATGGATACTGTCCTCCCGAATGCACTATGCAATGCATCACCGAACAAATAAATGAAGATGAGGAATAAATAATGTCA
>JASMAJ010000104.1:0-290 GCA_030754395.1 Candidatus Thalassarchaeaceae archaeon
AAAATCGAATCTCCGACAATGCTTGAGCCATAGTGACTGAGATTCCAGAAATGAATGTCAACTAGAGAACTTGGTTGAATTGAAATTGGGAAGGAAAGGGAGTTCACATTTTGTTTAGAATCATTAGCAATAATCAGAAACCAGTTATCACCGGCTTTCTGAGGGGTGTAATCGAAGTTTTCAACTTCTTCAAAACTCTGATTGTCAAAGATTGTTTCCTCATCTATGATAATAGTCCAAATGGTATCTGAAATAGAATCTAAATCATCAAATGAATTACTCAGATTGAC
>JASMAJ010000104.1:300-4037 GCA_030754395.1 Candidatus Thalassarchaeaceae archaeon
GACTGTTAGAGTTTCATTAACCCTCACCAAGGATTCTAATTCTATCATGCTTCCATTGGAGTAAATTTCAGGTAGAATCTGTGGTCCCGCTTGATCTATAACTAATATTGTCCAATTATTGTAAACAGGATTACCTGCATCATCAGTTACTGAGAGATTAAGGCTGAATCTAGATTCTTCCTTTCCTTGGTGACGAGATTCAATATCCAAGTGAATGCCATTGACATTTTTATCTTGCGAGAATGTGCTCTGAGCAACCATTTCGTCCCAATCAACGTGCCGCCATTCACTGGTTTTATTACTCGTGATTTCGATTGTATTTATATTACCGGAATCATCCAATGCAGTGATATTAATTTCAAGAATTTCTTCACTCCCTATCTCAATTATTCCACCTGAGACATCGATTTCTCTAGAGTCGCTGTCTGTTGGTATTGCAGTGAAGGAGGCCTCCCATGTGGGTAATTTTCCATCAATTACTATATTTTCATACCACGTTTCGGTTTCATCAAATGAGTCCGTGCAAGAAAACACTACGCTCAGAACTTCTCCATGAGAGAAACCCAATTCAGAGGGAGTAATGGAAATCCAAGGTTCATTGGAGTAGCTCAAAACTTCAATTCCATTATTGCTGATTTTCCATTCAGTTTCAATATTCTCTAATTCACTATCAAAACACTGAGCTTCGTAAGTTGTAGGATAATTGAGAGAAACTTGAGAACCTTGGTTAAATCGATTAGCTACAATAGTCGGTGGCATGTTTTCCCTAATACTAATCCTAATGTCTGATGCCACTGGAGCTGCACTCCTGTTTACCGTAAATTCACTAGAGTTACCACTGATGATTTCTAGCATTGGAGAGAAACCAAATTGGAAGGGTTCAGGCAATACTATTGTCAGAGGAACTTCTTCAATTATATTCCCAACTCTAGGAATCGTAAGAAGACGTATTGATCCACTATCTGTTTGACCTGATAAATCAGAATGTTCAGTCCACCCCCATGTGCCATTATTATCACTTACAGACCCTGGATTAGGAGAAATGACTGAGACATTGAGGTTCAGTGCAGTGAAATTATTCACGTCGAGAATACAGCATCCGCCAATTTCAGAGTTAGTCCAGTTCCTATCATTAATGATGAAATGCTGAAAACTTTCAATCTCTGAAATGCTTAGGTTTCCATCTGAATCTCCAAGATTAATGTCAATTTGTGATCTAATTCCAATTTCAGGATTATCTAGAGAACTAGTTCCAATTTGTTCAGAGATGGTTACATTCAGACTCCAAGTTGCCGAGATACTTTGTGAAGCAATGAGGTCATCATGTATTACTAATTTTGACGTGCCTTGAATCTGAACATCATCTTCTGGAATGTCTTCTTCATCTGCACTAACTATAGAAAGTGTAGAAATAAGTAGCATTAGAGTAAGAAAAATTGCAATACTATTTCGTTGCATCATTATTCCCCATTATGAATAATTGTTGAACCTGAAGTGTCGACTGATAGGGGAATTATTCGATGAATAACAGAAAGTTCCGATTGAAGCTTCTGCCTTAGATTTGCATCACCATGAACAAGGAAGAATCCACCACCACCCGCACCCAATAGTTTGGCCCCACTTGCACCCATTTCCATCAATCGTTCGTGAATTGAATCGAGATTCTCATCGCTAACACTTGCAGTAGTTCCACGCTTTGCTTGCCACGCTTCTTCTAAAAGACACCCTAATCCAGATAAATCACCTACCTCAAGACGATTTCGGGCCTCATCTGCCTGTTCACGTATAGTGCGTAAACGGGATAATCTGTCTGCTTCATCATCAGGTTGCTCGGAAAGGACAACTGCGGCTCTTCTTGAACGTCCAGTGAAAACTAAAGTGAATTCGGATTCTAAACGTTCAATCACTTCTTCACTCAATTCTAATGGTTCTACTTCCACTCCATTTGAATCAAAAGAAATCGAATTAATTCCTCCGAAAGCAGCGGCATATTGATCTTGACGTCCAATTGGTTGGCCCAGAATTTCTATCTCTATTCTACACGCCTCCTCAGCCAATTGTGCTGCCGATACTTCTCTACCAGCGAAGCGATGTAGGGCGTTCAACAAACCCACTGTGACAGTTGAAGAGGAACCTAGTCCGGTTCCACGAGATGGTATGTCTGCAATCGTAGTGATTTCAACACCTGAAGTAACTCCTGTCATCCGCATGGTTTCTCTAACTAACTCATGCTCTAAATCCTCAAAATCATCAACAATCTCCATCTTTGAGTAGGACACACGGACTTTGTCATCGAAGCGGGAATTGACAGTCACATGGATATGACGTGATAGAGCCAGTGAAGTGACCATTCCCCCTTTAGGTTCTGAATGTGAGAACCAATCTACATCAGTTCCCCCTCCGCAGAAAGAGACCCGAACGGGTGTGCGAGAGATAATCATCGACTGGGCGGCGCGAATATCAGACTTCAAGCCGACGGTTATCGGTTTCGACCCAAATCGCGCCTCTAGAGGCACACGGAACACCTATGACCGGTATGCTTCCGGATTCTATGGAGGGAAAGGCATGAGTGACCTCATCACAATGGATGATTTGACGAATGAAGAGATAATTGATATTCTCGACACAGCCGAAAAACTACTGCCTGTTGCAAGAGGAGAAGTCTATGCGCCTCTCCTTCAGGGCAAAGTTCTAGGGAACTTATTTTTTGAAAATTCAACTCGCACTCGAATGTCATTCGAGGCCGCAATGAAAAGACTTGGCGGCGATGTTTTGAATCTCAGTTCTGTTGGCTCAAGTGTAGCTAAGGGTGAGACTCTGTATGACACAATGCAGATGGTAGACGGTTACTCAGATATCGCTGTAATTCGTCACCCTAAACAGGGTGCAGCGCAGTACAGCGCTGATGCGGTAGAGATACCAGTTCTGAATGCTGGTGATGGTGCTGGCAATCATCCAACACAAACTATGCTAGATCTCTTCACCATTCGACAGGCACATGGTACACTAGAAGGACTCAATATTGTCCTCGTAGGTGACCTAAGATACGGCCGTACTACACATTCTCTATCTCATGCTCTAGTTCGCTTCGGAACTAAACTAACACTTGTCTCTCCAGAATCACTCAATATGCCTGAAGAAATAGTAGGTGATTTGAGAACTCACGGCGGAGATGTTACAGAAAGTGATGATCTCCTCTCAACGATTCCAGAGGCTGATGTAATCTACATGACTAGAATACAAAAAGAGCGCTTTCCAGACGAAGACGAATATGCAAAGGTGGCTGGAATCTACAAGATGACCGCAGATGACCTCAAAGTAGCGAAAAAGACCATGATTGTCATGCATCCTCTTCCAAGAGTTGATGAAATTGATGCTAGCGTTGACGCGACTGGGCATGCACATTACTTCAAACAGGCATTCAATGGAGTCCCAACTAGAATGGCACTACTTTGTCGTAGTCTAGGAGTCAAAGTTCCAAAGAAGGTGGGCGCATGAATGAGATGAGGCGTGTTACCGCGATTTGTAACGGTACAGTAGTCGATCACATCCCTGCTGGAAAGTCACTTCAAGTGATGCACATGTTGAGAATTAATGTCGGGCGATCAAATCCTATTTCTCTTGTCATGAATGTTCCAAGCGGTAAAGTTGGACGCAAGGATGTCTTGAAGATTGAGGACCGCGAACTGACTCAAGAGGAACTAGACCGCTTGGCACTAATTGCACCAAATGCATCT
>JASMAJ010000105.1 GCA_030754395.1 Candidatus Thalassarchaeaceae archaeon
CAACAACAGTATTGAGTTCTTCAAGTAGGATTTCTAGCCTACGCTTGCGACTTGCAAGGATGGATTGATATTCTTTGATAGCCATCATTAATTTGTTCAGTTCTTCCTCAACTTCTTTGACATTCATCTTCGTTAGTTGATATAATCGCCTCTCAGCAATAGCCTTAGCTTGTTTTTCTGAGAAATCAAAGCGCTTTATTTTAGGGTACTTTTCTTCTCCACGAAGATATTTTTCAAATTGATTTCGGGAATCTGAATTTCGTCCGATTTCAATAATTTCGGCCATTCTGTCTTGTGCACGCATCAACCCCTCAAGGATATGAGCACGGGCTTCTGCCTTGTTTAATTCGAATTGAGTTCTACGTTCAATGACTTCTTCTCTATGTCGCATATATGTGTGAAGAATTGTCGAAAGGTCGAGTTGTACAGGCTTTCCATTTAGAATCCCCATCATGTTGGCTGAATAGGATTCTTGCAGTCTGCTTGACTGGTATAACTGATTTAGGATAGCGTGTGGGTCTGCATTATTTTTCACTTCGATAACTACACGAATTCCTTCCTTACTTGATTCATCTCGAATATCACGAATGCCCTTTATGACTTCTTTAGTCACTAAATCAGCAATTCCTCGCAGCATCGCCGCTTTTCGAACTTGATATGGGATTGAAGTAATTATGATTCTTTTTCCATTAGAGTCGTCCCTGACTTCTGCGTCAGAACGGATGTGAAATCTGCCATGTCCTGTGCGGTACATATCTAGAATCCCATCAATACCGTAAATTGTTGCTCCAGTAGGGAAATCAGGCCCCTTCAGATACTCCATATATTCTAGGGTGTCAATCTTGGGTGGTTTGTCTAAAGAGCGCTTCCTGTCTTCTTCAATGACCTTCTCTGTGTGGAATTTTACTGCTGCAGCAACTTCATTGAGATTGTGTGGTGGTATCTTGGTCGCCATTCCAACAGCAATCCCGTCACTTCCATTGAGTAGTAGGTTCGGGAGTCGTGATGGCAATACAGTAGGTTCAGTTTCACTATCGTCAAAATTAGCCACCATGTCAATAGTATTCTTATTGATATCATCGAGCATATGTGATGACAATCGATCTAAACGACTCTCAGTATATCGCATAGCTGCAGGTGGGTCTCCATCTATGGAACCGAAGTTGCCTTGGCCATCGATAAGTGGGTAACGCAGAGAGAAGTCCTGTGCCATTCTTACCATTGTCTGGTATAGTGCCTGGTCTCCATGAGGGTGATATTTACCCATAACTTCTCCAACAGAACGGGCTGATTTACTGTAACTTTTCTCGTGCGTGTGTCCTGCTTGATGCATACCCCATAGAATCCTTCTATGGACTGGTTTTAGGCCGTCTCGGACATCTGGAAGAGCTCTTCCGATGATAACACTCATGGCATAATTGATGTAACTCTCTTTCATCTCTTCAGAGACATATCTTCGTTCTAATTCCTCTGCCACATAATCACCTCAAATGTCGAGCGACGTCACCTCTGACGCATATTTTTCGATGAATTCTCGCCTTTCAGGAACATCTTCACCCATTAGAACCGAGAACAATTTGTCCGCGGCCTCTCCGTCTTTAATATCAACACGCATCATTCTCCGAACTTCTGGATCCATGGTAGTCTCCCATAGTTGTTCGGGATTCATTTCACCGAGACCTTTGTATCTTTGAACAGAGATTTTTGCTGACGGGGCTTCTTTCTTGAATCGCTTCATAGTAGCATCAAGATCCTCTTCGCTATGCACCCATTCAACATGGTTCCCTCTGCCCACTGAAAATAACGGAGGCATTGCAATGTAGACATTGCCATTATCTATGGCTCGGCGCATATATCTCCACAAAAATGTCAAAATAAGTGTTCTAATATGCGCGCCGTCAATATCTGCATCACACATGATGATGATTTTCCCATACCTTAGTTTCTCAGGATCGAATGCACCTTCGTCTTCAACGCCATTACCAACTCCTGCACCAAAGGCCCGAATCATACGCTGAATTTGTTCATTGGTGAATACCTTAGCATCATTCCCCCGTTGTCTTTCTACATTCAGAATCTTACCTCTTAACGGCAGTACTGCCTGAGTACGGCGGTCTCGAGCCGTCTTTGCAGAGCCGCCTGCAGATTCACCCTCGACTATGTAGATCTCACATTCGTTTGGATCACGAGACTGACAGTCAGCGAGTTGACCCGGTAGGCCACCACCCTCCAGTACACCCTTCCTACGAGTTAGATCCCGGGCCTTACGAGCGGCTTCTCTAGCTTTACTTGCTAGAACTGCTTTATCGACAATAGCCCGAGCAATAGATGGATTTTCTTCAAAGTGCTCTCCTAATTTGTCATTAACAATTTGCTCAACTATTCCTGCAACTTCACTAGTCACTAGTTTTGCTTTGGTTTGGGCGTTGAAAGAAGGATCTGGATGTTTTATCGAAACAACAGCAGAGAGTCCTTCTCGGACATCATCTCCCGAGAGGCTACTAAGATTCTTCAGCAATTTTTTCGACTGGGCATACGAATTAACCGTTCGAGTCAGTGCGCTACGAAGTCCAGATAGGTGTGTGCCACCGTCTGTATTATGGATGATATTCGTGAAGCAGTGAATATTCTCCGAATAAGAATCGGTCCACTGCAAGGCTATCTCTGCATGGACTTCGCCTTTGTCACCTTCCTTTGAACCTAAAATATGCACTACGTCATCGTGAATAATATTCTTCTTTTCATTCATGGAATTGACATATTCCTTCAACCCACCATCATAAGTATGGTCGATTTCAACAGGTTCTTCACCTCGCAAATCCCGGAGGATTATTTGCAGACCGCCATTCAGGAAAGCAGTTCTGCGCAATCTCGTATTAATCATATCAAAATCAAATTCGATAACATCTGTGAAAATGGTCAGATCGGGCTTGAAAGAAACCTTAGTACTCGTTTGTTCTGAATTACCAATGGCACCGAGGCTAGATTTAGGAACACCTAGTGCGTATTTCTGCACCCAAATTTTTCCCTGTCTGTGAATTTCTAAATGTAACCATTCGGATACAGCATTAACAGCACTAACTCCAACTCCATGAAGGCCTCCTGCGACTTTGTATGCCTCATTGTCAAATTTTCCACCAGCGTGAAGCTTGGTCATAATGACTTCAGCTGCACTCACGCCTTCTTCGGGATGCAGGTCTACTGGAATTCCCCTCCCATAATCTGTGACACTGACTGAACCATCTTTGTTCAAATCAACTTCTATTGTCGAGGTGTATCCGGCTAGATGTTCATCTACGGCGTTGTCTACAACTTCCCAGATGCAGTGGTGTAAGGCCGAACCATCATGAGGGTCTCCAAGGTACATACCAGGTCTTTTTCGTACAGCTTCCAGCCCCTCTAAGACTTGGATACTATCTGCTCCATATTCTTCTGACATAGTTTTCATCTCAATTTCTCTGAGGGTTCCTATGGAACCCTCAGGGATATACCATTAATGGTGCTCATAGGGGGTTAATCAATGCTCCTGAGGGGGAGTCTGATAAATGCTGAAAATGATTGATTTAGATGTAATTCATCACTCTTAAGGTGGGGTCTTCCGACACAATATGATTAAACAGAATCTGATGGTCGCGCGGCTGAATGATTAGACCAACCATCTGCGTGACGCTGTCCGGTTGTTCGGTTGAGGAGATGCTTGCCGATGCGGCTCGGGCAACTGCAGTGGGTGCTGATTTATGCGAAGTTCGCTTAGATAAATTATGGGTTACTGAAAAAAAACCCGACCCTGTGGAAATTAATCCAGTTTCTACTAATGGAAGGCGTAGTAGGCCAGCATATGTCCCTCCTGAATATATTCCTAAGTCACTCGATTCAGTTGATTTAGCAGCCTCACTCGCCGCGTTCAAGGGCGGAATCGATTTGCCAGTAGTAATGACCTGCCGTCCTGAAAGACAGGGTGGTTTCTTTCCGGGCTCAGAAGAACAGAGAATATTGGTGTTACAAGCTGCAATAGAGAGTGGAGTTAGTTGGGTTG
>JASMAJ010000106.1 GCA_030754395.1 Candidatus Thalassarchaeaceae archaeon
TCTTGGTCATTTGGTGATGGCGATACGGGAACCGGCCTAACCACCAGTCATTCTTACAGTCAAGAGGGTGAATATGTTGCGACACTAACGGTTAGTGATGGCAGCCATGAAGATACTGAATCTATTACAATAAATGTAATTGATGCATCTGCTAGAACGCCTAATGCTAAAATTACTGACTACAAGACCCAAGATTGTGATGACGAGGACGCTCCTGCAGGTAGTTTCATCCTGATTTGGGTATGTGAAGATGATAAGGACATAAATGAAAAAGAAGTTAGTGTGTCTTCTGGTCAATTTACTCTAGATGGCGGTGATTCTTGGGCTGGGTGTGATCCAAATAACAGCGATTGCTATGCTGAAGAATATCTTGTCTCATGGGATTGGGATTTGGACATTAATACTGATTCCGACGGAGATGGCGACGTAGCGAATGATATCGATGCGTCTGGAGAGAGCATCAACTTAGAGGACTATCCAGCAGGAGCTTGGGAAATTATGCTGACAGTAACGGATAATGTTGGATTGACCGATTCTGATGAGTCTAAGATTTACATTAATTATCGTGGAGTCTGGAATGATTTTGAGATAGATAGGAAATATCAGGAAGCAGTCAGATTGACTTGGGAATATCCAGTAGTGTATGATGAAGAAACAGCAAATAAGATTAGGTATCTAAAAACAGTTGTAGTTTATCCTAAAGAAGATGATAATCCCCTAAACATAGGTGGTCAATCTGTAGAAAATACACTTGATCTATACATTTACAATTCAACAGATGTAGAAGTATCTAACACTACTGGCATTGGAAATGATAACCGAAATTATGGTGACTGTGGCGAGGAAGATAGATGCGTAGGATTGCAAATCGGCTCGGGTACCGTTAGAGGTAAGGGCGGTTCTGGAACTTGGACTGTAGATTTAGAAAACGACCAGCAACATAATACTCAGGTTAAGAGCCTAACCATTATTCTGCAATATCGATGAACTGCGCCGCTACTGACTTCGCTTACCTCCAAAGGATTGAGCCCTCTCCTTTAGGGAGAGATTCATAAAGGCATCATGGGTCGGCGGGCCACACTTAGAGGTGTATATTATGAGTTCACAGTGGGAAGATAAAAGCAAGCCGCACTTGAATATCGTGTTTATTGGACACGTAGATCACGGAAAGTCAACAACAGTCGGTCGTTTACTACTCGATACAGGTCACATCGAGCAGCACGTTATCGATAAGAACGAACAACTCGCATCCGAGGCGGGCAAGGCTGGATTCGGTCTGGCTTACGTCATGGATGGTCTGAAGGAAGAGCGCGAGCGCGGAATCACAATCGATGTCGCGCACAAGGAGCTCTTCACGCCTAATTATTACTTCACAATCATCGATGCTCCAGGGCACCGTGACTTCGTGAAGAACATGATTACCGGTACCAGCCAAGCTGACGCCGCAGTTCTTCTGTGCGCAGCTAACGATGGCGTAAACGCGCAGACACGTGAGCACGCGTTCCTTGCGCGAGTTCTTGGAGTTAAGCAGTTGATTGTCAATGTTAACAAGATGGACATCAGCGGTGTAAGCTACTCCGAGGATCGATTCAATGAAGTTTGTGCAGAAGTCGATGATCTATTGAAGATGGCGGGATTCAATCCAGCTGATGTCATTAAGATTCCATGTTCTTCATTCCTCGGTGAGAATCTATACAACAAGTCTGACAACATGTCTTGGTACAAGGGTCCAACTCTATTCGAAGCAATCGATGGCATCCAGATGCCACCGAAGCCAGTTGATAGGCCTCTTCGCCTACCAATTCAGGACGTTTACAAGATTTCAGGTATTGGAACAGTTCCAGTCGGTAAGATTGAGACGGGTATTCTACACGCGGGTAAGACAGTTGTATTCAATCCAAGCCAGATGTCTGCTGAAGTCAAAAGCATAGAGATGCATCACACCAACGTTGCAAAGGCTGAGCCTGGCGACAACGTTGGATTCAACGTTCGTGGTCTAGCAGCAACTGACATCCGCCGCGGTGACGTTGCTGGATACCAAGACAAGCCACCTGCGTTTGTCCGCCACGACGAAACATTCGTTGGACAGATTCAACTTATGGACATACCAAAGGCAATTGGCGCTGGTTACACTCCTGTGTTCCACTGCCACACTAGTCAAGTTGCTGTTCGATTCGTAGACCTACTAGAGAACTCGAAGACCAAGGAAGCAAACCCACCGTTCCTAAAGACTGGTGACGCTGCTCTAATCCGCTTCGCTCCAACTAAGCCAATGGCAATAGAGGAAATGACTGACTTCCCTGAACTATCTCGCTTCGCTATCCGTGATATGGGTAAGACCGTCGCTGCTGGCGTCTGTATGAAGATCGAAAAGAAGTGAATTTGCTGAATAATAGGTTACACTCGGGAGTTGAGTAGATGCCTGTAATCACCAAAATCAAGTTGACTGGTGAAAATTATCAGGATGTTGACTTGGTCTGTTCTCAGATTAAGTCAATTTGTGATGAAACCGGAGTCGACCTTCGCGGTCCAATCCCTCTACCAACCAAGCGCCTTGTAGTTCCGTGCCGAAAGAGTCCGGATGGAGAAGGCGCAGAGACTTGGGATCACTGGGAAATGCGTGTACACAAGCGACTTCTTGAGCTAGTCACATCGGCAGCCAAGGATGAGAAGGCATTGCGTCGTGTTCTGCGAATAGACTACCCTGACTCGGTAACTATCGAGTTGTCACTACGCCACTTAGGCTGATTGAACACTTGACTTCAAGCCAAAGCTTCGTCATGTGCGAGGCTACCCATTGGGTCCCAAGCTGGAAGTACGATAGGCTCGGAATCTAGCCCAGCCTTCATCTTGTCAGAAAGATAATCACTTGGACAAGCAATCTCGAACATGTACTCATCATACCACGAGTCATTCATCGTGTAGAATCCTTTCTTGCCAGATTCTTTCTCCCCCCAAGAATTCTCAACTCTCCATCTTCGAGGCTTACCATTCACTACATCAACTCCTGTGAATAACATAGCGTGCGTCATCATTGTTTGTCCAAAACGAAGACGATTTGCTTTGTCCATACCAAATTCAGAACCATAGAGGGCTGCAAAGTCGAATAGATTTGCATCCCAAAGTCCACGTTGACGATGCATTTGCTTGCCTACATCGCACCCCATCCAAACAGGGTTGCCGTCTTCGAGTAATTTCTGAGTAATTGCTTTCATTTCACTACTCGGGACATTGAGATAGATTACAGGTGGTCCACCTGCGACATTTTGTAGGAAATCTACGGTGTATCTCTGATAGTATTTGTTGCGTGGATCGTTGACAATACATACGAAGTCTTCCCAATCCATATCGACGTACTCAGAGGCGAATTCTTGTGGGGTAATCGAACCCCTTCGGTTGAATTCTCCATCCTTATCTTCCCACTGCCAATCGAATTTTTCTGGCGGGGTTCCTAGATGAATACAGAGAACTCGCCAAACATCAGACATTCTCGAGTCCTTGTGTTCACGTGCTTGTTTTACTGTTCCACCATTATCGAGGATTTCACGAATCTCACTGGCACCACTTCTCAGCAAATCTTTGAGAATTGCGTTCATCCAACGGGTGCTAGATGATGATTTGCTCTCAGGATAGGCTACCTTAGGTACTAATCCGTGCTTACGAATCAAATTCATTGCCATATTCCATTGGCCACCGTCACCTATGGGGTCGCCCAATAGGAATCCAATTGTTCTGTCATCTACAGGACGGTCTGCAGTATCAATGATTGCTTCATAGAAGTGGTTCGCTCTCTCGAATTTATCCCAGAAGTGAATGTGTGCTTGGCTGAACTCGAAGTTCTTCACATTGAGTTTCTTCATTGTGCCAGGGCGGAATAGATTGAGGGTAGCAAAAAGCCAGCATCGCCCACTTCGCATTTGGTTCGTTACCTTCCAATCATCTAGCTTTATGCTGAATGAAAAATCGGTATCCTGAACCATATCTCTGTCTAGTGCAACATCTAACAAGTCGTTGTTTGCTACT
>JASMAJ010000107.1 GCA_030754395.1 Candidatus Thalassarchaeaceae archaeon
TCGATCGATGAGGAATTCCGGAGGCTGAACAAAAATGGCTTTCAGGGGTAACTGCACAATATGAATCAGAAGCCGTTTATCATTCAATAAGAGATGATTTAGAAGAAAAAGGTGTGATTTTCCTCGATATGGATAGTGGACTTAGGGAATATCCTGAATTAGTGAAAAAATGGTTTGGTTCTGTGGTACCTTTTTCGGACAATAAATTCAGTGCTCTGAATACAGCAGTATGGTCTGGTGGATCATTCATTTATGTCCCAAAAGACGTCCATGTAGAAATGCCAGTTCAGGCATATTTCCGTATTAATGCCAAGAATATGGGTCAATTTGAGCGCACTCTAATCATTGCTGATGAGGGGAGTAGTATTCATTATGTTGAAGGATGTACAGCACCAACATACTCTACAGATTCATTGCACTCAGCAGTAGTTGAATTAATTGCCCTTCCAGGATCTCATATTCGCTACAGTACAGTGCAAAACTGGAGTGCAAATGTTTTCAATCTAGTAACAAAAAGAGGTATTGCTCATGAAAATGCTACCATTGAGTGGGTTGACGGGAATATCGGAAGCAAGTTAACAATGAAATATCCGGCTGTGATTCTAAAAGGTGAAGGTTCTCATGCAGAGGTAATTTCAGTAGCCTATTCAGGAAAAGGGCAACATCAAGATGCGGGTGCAAAAATTCATCATTTAGCCAGTAACACCACCTCAAAAATTCTATCAAAGTCGATTTCAAAAGATGGAGGACGAGGGTCTTACAGAGGATTGGTTTCAGTATCACCCAAAGCAGAAAACTGTAAACTAAATGTTGTTTGTGACGCCTTGATTCTCGATGAAGGTTCTCGTTCAGACACTTATCCTACTATGGAGGTAGCAAATCCTAGTGCTCGTTGTGAGCATGAAGCTAGTGTCTCTAAAGTGAGTGATGACAAACTATTCTATCTTATGAGCAGAGGGCATTCAGAAGAAGAAGCATTAGCGATGATTGTCAATGGTTTCTTTGAACCTTTCACTCGTGAATTACCTATGGAATATGCAGTTGAATTAAACAAACTGATGGCTCTAGAGATGGAAGGGAGTATAGGTTGAGGTATTGAGATGAGTGCTGAGAGTCAATATCTATCTTTAGAAATTCCAGAAAGATCAGAACACCTCTGGAGGTACACTCCTTGGAAGAGTGTTCATCCCACGGGGAACTTAGAAGAAATCCCTTTATCATCTGCTCCAAATTTCAATCTATACTCACTTTTCGATAGAAAACCAATTGTCGGAATCACAATAGAAAAAGGTGTAATTGAAACTGAGGGGCTACCAATTAGCGATGACTTCTCATCATCATTCATTAGAGCGATGGCGCGAAGCAATGAATATACTATTCACGTCGAAAATGGTTTTAATTCAGATGAACCCGTACTTTTAGAGATTAACTCCGGAGAAAAAGACTGTGCGATTCATCTATCCCTAGATATTGGCAGAAACTGCGAGTTCGAGATAATTACACAGATTATAGGTTCAGCACCCTGGACGGGGCTACTTCGCACGGGTAAGTTCGGTGAAGGAAGCATAGTCAATGATGTAGTATTAGGACATAAAGAAACAGGAACGTTATTGCGAATAGATTCAATATTAATCGGACGTGATGCTCAAGTCAAGGCAGGGACAATTAGTTCTGGAAGTAAATGTACAAAATCTGACCTCCGTTACAGAATGGGAGAGACAGGGGGCCATCTGAAAGTCTTGGGTTCAATATTATCAACTAATGACATGCACCTTGATCACCATATAGAGATTCAACACGATGCTCCAGAAACTTTCAGCCGACTTAACTGGCATTCAGTATGTGGAGGAAATTCTCGGACGATTGGGACTGGAATGCTACGAGTAGCAAACGGTTCAAGGGGTGCTGATGCAGCACAACTTTTTCACAATCTACTGCTTTCTGAGAAAGCAGAGGCTGATTCAATCCCAGAGTTAGAAGTCTCAGAACACGATGTAGTAGGATGTGGCCATGGGACCGCTAATGGTCCAATTGATGAAGAACAATTGTTTTATCTTGAAACAAGAGGACTGAATTCAGAAGAGGCTCGCGGTGCAATAATTGCAGCTTTCCTGAACTCTACACTAGTCGAGATGGGAAGTAAAAAAATGCATCATTGGTTAGCTAATTACTTACAGGATGAACTAATTGATTTGAAATCATAATCAATCTGAGATTATCCTGAACGATCTCTATAACTAGAGAGAAGAGCAGTCATCAGTAAACCTGCAACAATCCCAAAGATTAATCCTTGCTGAGACATAGTAGAACCGGCCAGATCTCGGAAAGTAAGACCCATAACTGTACACATAGGAATTACAAAGATTGCAAAGCGGCGAACACGTTGTGCATTAGAAGGAGCAATACCCATAGGTCTGAGAGTTATTGAACCAGATTTCTCTAAAACCTGCCAGTCTGCATTATTGGCGCCAATTCGAAGACGCTGTAGAACTGCAGGACGAATCCCAGGGTCTGCTGAACGTTCGTGTATTATTTCACCGCGACCGGTGACAATTCTAACACGCTGAATACTTGAGCGAATCTCAAATAATTTCTCGGTCGCTTCTGCCGCTTGTGCGGCATTTAATTCGTGCATATCTAAGGTTAGAACTCCTCTCTCACGTCGTACTCTTTCATCAACATCCCAAACACCATCGGAATCATCTGAAAGAAATCTAAGAGCAGAGCGCAAGGCTGACACTTCGGCTTCACGTTTTGCCTCACGATTCTCTGTTTTCTCTGCGTGGCCCCTGACACGTGAAAGAGCGAATATCAGAACCACTGCACCAATAATTGAACCAGAAATCACCCCCATCCTAAGGGCTGGTTGTATCGCTGAATCATCCATCCCACCAGCAAAAAAGGCCATCATAGATGACATCACGGTAACCATCACTCCAATCACTGTGGAGATTGCGAAAGCATCTCGCACACCTACCTCAACCACATACCGCGGATACCTTGATGCGGATAGAACCCTACGACTGTCTGATGAGTGACGAGGAGGTAGGTGAGACACACCCAGCGCTTCGAAATGGGCGACCTAATCGAGAAAGAGAAGCGAAGGTAGGGCGAAATCTTTCTGCAATAGTTGGCGTCTACCTTATTCTCGTCTTTTTGATTCCTCTGATACTTCCCGAAAATACGGTTCCAGAATTATCAGCCAGAGCCAATAGACTTGACTACGCAACCCACGATAGTTGGTCATCTTGGGGAAATAACGACCACGGGGAAAGTGCTTCCGTTGGTCATGATCAATCTGCACATGGTGGCACGTTTGCCTGGGCTGAACTAAATCCAATTGCGGCTTTTGTATATGCAATTGGTGATCTCAATTGCCATCAGAAACATGAAAGATCGTGGGTAATAAATGACAATCAACTGGCCGTTTGCACACGAGACATTGGAATTATGTTTGGATTCGTTGCTGCATGCATATTATGGAATCGAAGGGGTTTGAATAGATGGACAGTAAGAGATTCATTCTTATCTATTTTCAAGGATGAAATGGTTGAGAAATACTACTACAATGATCAACGAATGAAAGTCATGATTGCATTACTTTGCCTTGGCTTAGTTCCTATGGCGATTGATGGTTTTACGCAATTACTGACCAACTATGAATCTACAAATCTATTGAGAATTCTAACAGGGACTCCAGCCGGTTTTGTAGTAGGTTGGTTCTTCTCTGCCAGTTTCTCTGCCCGACCACATGAGTTTGATGATGCCGAATCCGTTCAATTACCGGCAAATGCTCAACTAAAATTAATCTGAAAAATTTCTCTAGCATTGAACAATTACTGTTCCATCCACCAAGAAACTAAATCACTAGGTTCTGCAATAATTGATGAATCTGATTTACCTGATCCTAGAATTGATAATCTCTCTATAGTATTACGAACATCTCTAGGAAACTCTCCTGAACGGACAATCTGACCCATAGCAAAACGTGGATG
>JASMAJ010000108.1 GCA_030754395.1 Candidatus Thalassarchaeaceae archaeon
ATCAAGCCAACGATCTCTATACCAAGAAGGAATTCTATTTATTCGACGAGGAGGTTTAGAAAGAAGGGTTCGTAATTTACGTCTACGATTTGAAAAACATTGAGCAATGACCATTCGAAAAAGTCGATTATCTATTTGTGAAATCTCAGACCTATCTACTGGCATCAAAGACACTAGTCGAGAATTTACTTTAGGGGCTGGACTGAAAGAATGTGAAGGAACCTTACTATCTAATTTAACATCGAATTGTAGCCAAAGGGAATGACCAAGTGGACCTCGACTGGAGTGACCTCCTACCATTGCCATACGCTCAGCGAATTCATCTTGAACAAGTAATGCAATTCCCACTAGCGGGTTTATTGCATGATGTTTCTGTATCTTCTCAATAATTGGACTAGAAATTTGATAGGGTAAGTTAGCAACTATGTGAGTAATATCATTCGGCCAGTCAGACTTCAACGCATCTGCTAGTTGAACATCAAGACGATCGGCAGAATCGACAAATACTCGATTCAAATGAGATACGGCTTCATTGTCAATTTCTATAGCCGTGACTCTCGCTTTTTTTCTTAACAATTCTAGAGTCAATGATCCAGGACCTGGGCCTATTTCCAAAACATGACTAGATGAGTTAATTGGATCTTGATTTCCAGCAATTTCTACTGCTCTTGAAATGATTTTTTCGTCAAGTAAGAAATGTTGGCCCAATGAACGATTGAGATGAATTCTATCACGCAATAAATCTACTAAAAGGCGAACATCAAGGTCTTCCATGGACCCACCTCATTCAAGCACTAATTCTCACAAGAAGTTCCAATAGACTTGGAATCTCATTTGGATCAGCCAATTCTCTTACATAACGTTCTGCTAGCAATGAAACCGCATCAACTTCTAATTTTTCATTGACCTCAGAAAAATCAACCCAGCCATTCGGACCTCTTATCTTAACCCAATTTTGAGCTGTAGACTTACCCACACCAGGAAGTAGTTGGAAAGCATGCATTTTCAGAGAAATATTGTTTGCTCTATTGAAGAAACTCAAGTGAGCATCAGGATTTACTATTATTGCCTGATTTATCGTTTCAAGAAGAGAATTAATTGATTCGTTAGATAAATCACGATATCGAAGTGAAGAAAGGGAGCCTATTGAACTACCTTCAATCTCGACTCTATCGCCGATCTTGAAACTCGGACTATCATGCAGACGAGCACGAACTATGTGCAGACTAGGGTCTGAAATAGCATGGATTTCAAACCCAGAAGGGCGGCGTTCTAGGATTTCAAGGATAAAGACATGAGTCTCTTGTAAAAATGGGTTTTCACCCACTTTATCCCCGTTATTATAGCCGTTCGGCTGCATCATTCTCACTCTGCGGAGAACGGTCATCCCTCATGAATGGAATTGTTCCACGTAATCTGAGAAAAATCAGTAATTTACTCAAAGTATTGCTTGTCGAACCACGGTAATGATTTCTTCAATCTCACTTGTGTCCATTGCAATTCGCTTTGAAGCGATAATAACACGAACATCTTCGACCTTCATTGGCATAAGTTCTGAGATCTTTGCACATACTTCTGGATGTTGACTGAGTTTCTCATTCTCCATCAAACTAGTGAATAGTGAATTGAAAACCTCTGGTGTGGTTTTAATTCCACCGCGATTTTCACTAGCAGCCCACTCTGCATGGAAAAGAGCAACCTTCTGCTCGTATGAAAGTTCACCACGACGCTCACGGGCGTCAAGTAGAAGATCACGTACTGTAGCAAAATCAACATATTCTCGCTCAGTCATTATTCTCACTCCAATGGGTGTAGGTGCTCTGGACGAGCGATGACTGTCTTAGCCATGTTCTTGTCGTGTAGAGATACTACCCAAGCACGTCCTTGCTTAGCTGAAATAATTCCAGTAGCGCCTTGGAATCGACGATGTGGCATACCCTTCTGCTGAGATCCATTTAGGACCACTGCTACTCTGTCGCCAATGTTATACTGATGCATAACACGACTGATGTAGAGGCGTCCTCGCTGTTCCTTAGAACGTCGCAAAATACTGCGAGTTCCTTGACGAGTTCCGTGACTTCGGCGCATGATATTTCACCCATCGACCATAGGTCGTGCGACCGGTCGACCTGCCCCGTATTCTTAAGGCCATCTGAATGGAAGAAAACTCAGTCCGCGTGGATATCCTCTACATCAAGCCAAGTGACTTGACATTCCCTCTCAAGAACACCCGCGACTGAAGGTACTGTTCGCCCTTCATCTGAGTGAACTAATTCTTTCACATATGTTCCCGCTTCGCAACGAACTGAAAATTGGACTTCATTTCCGTCAATAACAATATTATCAACTGAAGTGATTTTCCTCTTGCGGTTCTTATCTGCTCTCCTATGAGATACTCGCTTTGGAGTCTGTTGTTCCAAAGTGACCCCTGAAAGGCTGGAAATTGATTCAATTATTGAGGAGTCTTCAGGAGGGTCTTCTATTGTGAAGCGAATTGTGTAGGATTTTTCCGCTCTAGTTTCCTTAATTCGGCTAACTTCACTTCTATTTGTCCAACGAAGTTCTAAAATCTCAACTTTACCGGCAGCATTCGAATTAACTGCCTTTTCTATTTCTTCAAGATCAGTACGCCTAACTTTAGGATGCTTGACTTCCAGCACAAAGGGTCGACCTCTTCCTAAGCAGCGAACATCAATGTCTTCACGTCCCATTCCGTGGAAAGAGGTGTTATCTGCTCGAAGTGCCAAACGGAATGCCTCACCAATCAAATCTTGTACCGAATCTAAATATTGTAATCCTGAACCTTCACAAGACTCGCAACCTCCATCACGGCCACGGCAGGCGCGGCAGGGCCAACGTGTCTGAGGAATGCCTCGTTCCAATTTGCGGTAGCGCCCGTAAATGAAAACTGGGCGGATGTCTACATCCACTCTAAGTGTAAGACAATCAATTAGAATCATCAAATCAGGACGTTCCTTGACGAATTCTACACCATCCATCCGCTGGCGGATTCCCATTTGGATAGATTCAGTGAATGATGCCTTCAGGGGACGGGAGCCTGAAGCACCGTGGCGAGTGCGAATTCGGTCTTCCTCCTGTATCAAATCTTTAGGGACATGAACACCAATTTGTATCGTGCCATGATCTAGTTCTCCAGTCTGTTCAACTATACGTTCAACGATATTTTCAACATCTTCGAACAAATTTTCACAAAGAGGACATAATTCGGGAATTTCTGACGATCCCAACTCTTTGTCCCTAGCAAATGCTTCCTTTCTTAGGGTAGCTCCAGCTTCTGCACCAGTCTCTTCTGTGCGCCTACCGGCTACTCTGTGTAAGCAATGATTGCAAGTACCGATTCGAATCATATGGACTATGCCTAATGGAGCAGGGCAAGGAGGGGAGTCCCAGTCTACAGTTTGGCCGCTGGTCTCGAAATCGTCACCATCGAACCATTCCTCCTCATCGGCATCTTCATTGATTGCGACAAGATCGTCCCAAGGGTCGTCTGCTGAAGCATATCCAGCACTAGAATAGAGTTGCCACTCTTCTTCCTCTGATGCCGAAGCATCTTCCTTAGGCCCATCACCGGTCATTGAATCACCGACCGCCTCGAGGGAGGGAATCCCACGTTGCGATAGATGGGCGACCAAAGGGTCACCTTTGAGCACTTCGGATAGAAAGATTGAGTGTTTTCGTGAATTCTATTGTTATATTGCTGTACCAAAATTCTCCACAGTTTCTCTCAAATGGCTGAAAGAATAGATTCCGCTGGAGCAGCCAGTCGGCCAAGAAAACCTCATCCCATAACGACCCACAAGTTCGACCTTCGGTTTGACTAATTGTAAGCGCATGACTTCTTCACGGAACTCAATGATTCTCTGTTCATTAGATTGACGAGGATTGCAATTTGCACACGGACAATTGAGGCGAAGTTCGATGTAATCAACTCGGAAAGAATTACCATCTGCAAAACGTAGAATA
>JASMAJ010000109.1 GCA_030754395.1 Candidatus Thalassarchaeaceae archaeon
GTTTCGCCAAGAATTACAATCACTTCCTCTGTTTTACTTGGAACTATTGGGGGGGTGGAATCGTAAAGTTCGATAATTGCGAATTCTTCACTGATGAGTCCTTGTTTGTCAGTAACACGCAATGTGACGGTGTGTTCTCCTGCCGCATATGTTGAATCAAATCTGAAGGTGAAGGTTTTGCCATCCTCCCAATCATTTGAATTGTAAGTTTCTTCAATTTGGTCATCCATTAACCATTCAACACTAGCAATACCCCAATTGTCTTGGATTCCTGCAGTCAAAAGTAATTCATCATCGAAATCCTTGCGGATTATTTCAGAATTTGTTAAAGTCAACTCAGGAGGAGTCATATCTTTTACCTCCATGTTGAGATATACACTATCGCTGCGACCGTCGTTAGAGACTATTCGCAAACGGACGCTGACATTGGCTGGCTCGTCCCAACTAACAGTTACTGTCATTCCAGCAGTATCATCAATCCCATCACCATTAGTGTCCCAATGGAATCCATCTGAAGGAATCTGATTGGAATGATTTGGGGTATTCGAGGCGTCGAGAATAACATCGGCAGAGACATCTATTTCGGCTAAATTTTCTGCATCACTAATTATTGGATTCAGAATAGGAGTAAGGTCAACTACTACAGTTGTAGCAACAAATCCAGTCCCTGCACCACCTCCAGCAGGCCCAGGACGATTGTCGGCGACAAGATACAAGTTCTCACCTTGATACTGTTCTGTTACAGTCCAAGACATGGTTCTCTCGTTTGAAACCAAAAGCATTTCAGAACCTGAGACAAATGTCGTAGCCGTTCCGCCTTGTTCATACAAATCGAACTGATTTTCAGTCATCAGGAATACATCAGGCGCACCCTGCATAGTTGTTGAGAACATATTGACTAGGGTGCCTGCGTCAAGGGTCAGAGGACCTGCTAGAACTTGATAGGTATCTGTTTCTAAACGAACTATTGAGTCAACTATACCGAAGGTTGGAGTCGAAACACTAGCCACATCTAGAGTGACATCTGCAACACTGCCACCTTGTGCGCCACCACCCTGATCCTGAGGGTGGGCCATATTATCCAGAACAATGTACCAACGAGTATCTCCGCGGTCTGAAGGTGCTGTCCAGTGCCATGTACCCGAACCTGTGAATGACTCGAATACAGATTCTGTCTGCCAAACGGAGTCAAGGCGGTAATTTTGCTCATTTTGGTATACTGTGATTGAACTGGAGGCAAACATCAACACATCAATGGCAACATCAGAGGCAACATCGAAAGATAGTGTATCACCTGGTGAAAGAGTTCCAAGATCGATACGAACACAGGCTCCGTCATCGATATTCCAGTTAGATGGCATCACAGATGTATCTGCTGGTGCACAAGAAACTACACCCTTAGAATCAGCCTCTACAAGAGGTGCTGAGGAAGCCAGTAGGAGTATGAGAAGAACTCCGGCCGAGAAGGTACGCATTGTGTATGCGTTCACCCTCCCCTTTTGAATCGTATCGCAGCCTCGTTCGGTCAAGTATCACTCTGAAATGAGATGATTTGGGCTCAGGAATCACGAGGAATGGGGGTTGGAGGGAACCAACGCAAGACCACTACATCGCCAACGGAGCGCACCCAATTCCACGGAATAGCAAGGTGAACTCGACCCTCAACAAGATCTGCGGGCGGGTCAGCGACAAAGATGTGAGTGCATCTCCAATTATCTGTATCAATGACGGTGTCATGCACTGTGCCAAGCAATCTACCACTCGGCAAAATCACCGGTAGATTGCGAACAGAACTGACTTCGGACTCGACCATCTATTGCGCGGGCACGGAAGGAAGCCATCAACTTTCGTCTAATGTGAAAGAAACTACAGGCAATCAGTATGTAAAAGCAAATTCGCCAAATCTCACTCTGATGATAATGCATTATCGAAGAATGAAATCAGATTCGACTTGTATGTATCTGATTCACCCCATATTGCATCAACATGAGCTCTATCATCAACATACCATGTTGTGACATCGCCACCGTTCTCTAACATTCTCGCCTCAAATCTCTCTGAATGAACAATCGACACCCTAGGGTCATCCTTACCATGAGTCAAGAAAACAGGCCTCTCTCCAGCAACGTCAGCCGCTTCCATTGGGGAGCGACCATCCAAATCAACTCCGGCTAACCAACCTCCAACTGTAATTCCTGGGCCGGCAAAGATAGTCGGGAATCCCATTCTACTCAATTCATTACGAACAACTAGTGGGAAATCGAGGACAGCACTATCCAGCCACATTGCGCCGATTCCGGGTTCTTCAGCAAAGGCAATGGCAGCTCCACCACCAGCAGAAAAGGCGGTCATTCCAACCTCTCCAGGCTGGTAGCCTTTCTCTGCAATTAGCCAATCATATGCACCTAAGAGATCCTTATACTCAATCTGTCCAACAGCGAAATAATCTCCCACAACATCGCTATCGCCATAATTCCGCAAATCAAAGGAAAGAGTATTGATTCCTCCTTCAGCGAGGTAACCTTGCATCAGCAGCATCTCAGGTTTGCACTTTCCATTCATCGGCATTCCATGAGTTTGAATGACTACCGGAGCATCAGGGTCAACCTCAACATACCATCCCCTGAGTGTAATATCTGAATTGCCCCTCGGCGAGAAAGTTACATCTTCATAGGAATCCATCTGATACGAAGATGCATCAAAATCGCGACGGATTTCGACGCGTTCCTCGGCAGCGGGCCAAGGCTCAAAACTCTCCCAATCATCATCTGAATCCCAGTCAGAAGGTGTATTTTCGGCCCACATTCCACAACCAGGGTTTACAGCCAAGGCTTGCGATGCAACGACATAGCCAATTCCAACATAACCAATTGAGAAAACTATCAGTCCTACAATCGCAATAGCAGAAATCTTGTTGTTTCTACTAAGAGACTTCCACTTGTCTAGCACATTAGCCATAGAATCATGCAAACATAACTCAGGTATCTGAGTTCCGGTGACAATCACTTGCCGAGATTCTTGTTGGCCTTCAAGGATGGGCGAAGTTTCTCAGCACCCTTACCCTTGTTGTAAAGACCTCGACCACGCTTTCCAGCACTGGTCATTCCACGCTCTGCGCGGCCTCGGTGACTGTTACCCTCAGCAATCCAGCCGAGTTGCTTGTCGGACTTGATTGCAGGGTGATGTGGATCAATCATGATGACTTCGAAGAATTTGTTCTTACCATCTTCACCAACCCAGTACGAGTTTAGAACCTCAAGGTTAGGGTAGCGCTTGCTGGTGCGCTCCTCAGCCATTCTTTGAGTGGACTTTGCCATTGTGATTTTCTTAATACCTGCCTTGGATGGTTTACGCTTCATGTGGATCTTACCCTTACGAAGGCCACCACGGCGTATACGTGTGCGCACAACGGTAACTCCCTGCTTCGACTTGTAGCCAAGACGGCGAGCTGCATCGAGGCGAGTTGGGCGCTCGACGCGCTGGAATACAGGTTCTCGGCGCCATCCTGCCATACGATTACGGCGGTAGGTGGATGGAATGTTCTCTTTCGGCTTCTTCCAAACCGAATTGATATGCTTCATGACACCCATCATTGACCCTCCAAGCATCCCGCCGACCTGACTCCCCTTTATGAGCCTACTCTAGAAGGTAAAGGATTGACCAGAATCAAGAAGAACCAGATGAATTACTATCTGAACCATCAGAATAGGTTGTGTAATACTACGTTTTTTCGATTTCCCCAATAATCGTGCACATTCATGCACCTTTCTAAAGAAAACTAATATTATTGACTCAAGAAAAGGTATAAAAGCAACTTGAAACTGATTTAATACGTGAAAAAATTCTCGAAAACACTGATTCAGAAATCGGTCAACAATATGGGTTACAAGATTGTGAAAATAGAGGACAATGACCCTGTTATCGATGAAGATTCCGTGTTTCTGAGTATTTATCAGAAGTGCAAGGATAAGACAATGACCTCT
>JASMAJ010000010.1 GCA_030754395.1 Candidatus Thalassarchaeaceae archaeon
GAATGTGATTAGGATTTCTTGGCATTTACTTGACGTGCTAGGAAGGATACAACATCGAGAATTTCAAAATCATGTCGGGGATCACCTTCAAATTTCAAGCACTCAAAGTGACTGACGCACTTAGGACATGAAGTCAACATAATTTCAGCTCCAGTTGCCTTTACTTCGTCGAAGCGTTCCATACGAACCGCTCTGCTGTTTTCGTTACACGACATCATACTTGAAACACCGCAGCACAAAGCATCTTCTCCTGAATGTTCCATCTCAACTAAATCAACTCCGTCAATTGCTCGAACAAGATCTCTAGGTTCTTCATAGAGGTTCATCTGGCGTCCTAATCTACAAGGGTCATGATAAGTGACTGTCATGTCTTCAGGAGTTTCCAAATTCATGTCAAATCCATTCTCAACAAGATACTCAGTAGTGTGCATGACCTTCATATCATCTAGCTCATAATCCATTGCAAAAGTTCTGAAACATTCAGCACATGAAGTGACTAATGTGTCAATTCCACTCTCTACTAGTTTCTTCTGATTGTAAATCTTCAGTTTTTCAAATACTTCAGTCATGCCCTGCCACTTCTGGTCGTGGCCACAGCACTTTAGGAAATCTCTACCAAGATAAGTTACTTCCTCCCCCATTTCTTCGAATAGAGTGAATGCTGCCTCTGTAGTTTCTCCAAGGTTCATTGAACCTTCATTAACATGGCTGAAAATCATTTCTTGATCGATATAGTCCACACAGCCAGGGTAGTATCCTACACTTGAGTCAATAGGATACTCACCTACAGGGATAAATGCCTCATCAGAATCATCTTCTGCTTCAGCGGCAAGTAGAGCCTGCAAAACGGTGTGAGGGATTTCCGCAACTGGTGGCCCTCCTACTATCAGATTACGTCGGATATCAACGTATGAATCATAGTCAACTAATTGTGGACATGCATTTGTACAGGCGCTACAGGTTAGACATGAATAAAGTGGAACACCATCATCTTCGTTATTCCATGTGTTGTAAATTATATTGAGCTTATCTCCCGAATTGAATAGACGAACAGGACAGGCATCATCACAAAGATCACATCCATAACACTTGTTCATTTCCCATTCATATCCGCGGGCCATACTGCGCATCAACATGAACACAATGGCGCCAATCCCAAGGCAAGGAATGAACATTGAATACGTCAATTTAGCATCAAGACTTTTTGGATTCTTATGAAATGTTGGATTTTCAAGCATCATTGCGCTGAAATCAGATCCGCTAGGTAGCGAATCTCTGTTCACTACAGCCCCTCCTTCATCTAGGAGTAGAGGTTGGAATGCAACTGCGGAGAAATCCGTAATCATTGTCACACTTTCATTTACACCCTCAGAGTATACAGAATATTCTAGGTTATATGACGCACCTGTTGATAGTTTAAGGGTGGTACTCTCACATTCACCATCCGTTTTCCAAATCTCTTCCCCTGCTTCATTTGATAGTGTAAGAGTTTGTTGATGTGAACCTGCATTTCTAACAGTTGTTCGGAAATTGCACCCAATATCAACAAATACAGTTGAAACTCCTAAGTCCTCAATATACATGGTATCAGACCAAGCATCTGAAATGCCCGAAGAATCAGAGTTCCCCGTATAACTATAATCTGCTCCAGCACTATTTCTTCCAGTTTCTTTGTCGAGATGTCCATTCACTCCATCAAAGTCAATGACAATATTTTGAGTTGGTTGGAAGATACTCCATTGAGACCAATGAATAGCAGGAATCACACACCATTTGGCTAAATCAGTTCCTTCGTCTAACTCATGCCAAACTTCCAGTCCTGAACTGTCTGAGAAGGTCAGACATTCATCTTGCCATTCAGACCAGACATTCCCTTTCTCATAGTAAACCAGAGTGTCAGCAGGTTGCCCGCGCATATTTTCCAGATCCTCAATCTCATCCATAGCCCCAAGGCCGCCATAATCCCAAAAACCACCTTCATAGATTGGCCACGTTACTGCTGAAATTAGTACGGCAATAACAAGAGTCCCAATGGCGACTTGTTTCCCCATTGATGAAGTGACTCTGGCTCCTATGGAATTAACCAAGAACCACCTAGCTGCAAAATACAATACTGCAAATATGAATATTCCAGTTAAGATCCAGGGTATTGCGTTGAATACTTCTGCGGTCCAGGGGGCCTGTCTGCCACATAAGAATACGTGATGTGAATCAGCCCAACAATAGTCGGAGCGGTCTTTGGCGTATAATTCTAGGAAAATATTGATTGAAAATACCGATATGAACCATACGTGAGCGAGGTAAACGGCTCCTGCTGTTGCAAACCATGGGTCTTCTACTGGGCGCTTTTCACGACCTCCTAAGAATGGAGGGAGTGTTAGTATTCCAACGGGAATCCCTGTCAGTGCAGCCCCCCACCATGCAGCATTCCAAGAAATTACAGGAGAGCCAAAGAATTCACCAATAGGTCCTGCTGGGATGACGAATTGAGGTAGATACTCACCCCATCGCAAGTAACCGTATGAGAATAGTACATACCAGTCTGGGAATACAAATCCGGCTTGTGCGAATGGATCTGCAGCACTATGTAGTGGTGGAGGTATTAACCAGCAGTAGAATGAGAGGACCATCATCATGGCAGCTAGGATGATTGTATCTCGTAAGACTTCAGTTGGCCAGAAAGGATGGCCTATGTGGACTCTGCGCCTCTCCTTTTCTGATTCAATGAGATTTGATTTCTCACGCATATACGTGTCTGCGATACGCCCAAATCTATCTACCATACTCATGCCATTACCCCCCTCTCAATGTGGCTCCGCAATCCCTTGAACCCAGACAATGAATAAATGAATCAGAATAAGTGCTGTAACTACAACAGGAAGGATGAATACATGTAGGAAATACATCCTTGTGACTGTCTGACCAGATAGGGAAGTTCCTGCAAACATTGCAGTAGCGGCCCAACTTCCGATTAGTGGTGTTGAATTTGCCATATTAATTCCAATTGTCGCTGCTCCGAAAGCAAGACTGTCCCATGGTAGAAGGTATCCTGAGTAACCAAAGAAAATGGTGAAGAACATTAGAGCAACTCCTATTAGCCAATTTAGCTCTCGTGGGTTTCTGTATGCTCCAGTAAAGTAAACTCGGCACATATGGAGGAATACCGCTGCCACCATAAAGTGGGTTGCCCAATGATGAATGGATCTGATGATATATCCAAATGGTAATTGTGTCATGATGAATTCCATTGATGAGTACGCGGGAGTAGGGTCACCTTCTCCTCCAGGAACGTAGTATAGGCCTAAGATGGTGCCTGTTATTACTAGAACAATGAATGCGAGGAAGGAAATTCCTCCAAGACAATATAGAGGATACCAGTACCAAATAATGCGCAATTTGTACTTTTCAGCATGAGTTAGAGGCATCTGGCGATGCATACCATAGTATGATTCCCGACTCATACTCCAATAGTCTTGAAGCCTAAACCGAGTATCTAGCCATGAGAATGCCCAAAGGAATGATTTCTCAGCTAGTCCCATGCTACCCGCACTTGTCTCAACTGCCCTCAGTATGTCTTTGCGGGGCATTTCTTCACGTTCTTTTCTTAGCGTAAATGCGACAAGGACAACAACAAGTGCGATGAATAACCAAAGGAACCAGAATTGTAGCATTTTTTCACCTCAGTCACAGTATGTATACCAGTCTTTGAAATCGGGCAGGGCTTCAATTGAGTCCCCAGTTAGAACCCACGGGATGAGTGGTAATCCGACGGGAGTTGGTCCGCCGGTTCTTTTAATTCCGATGTAATCGAACTCAGCACCAGTAGAACGATTTCGATTTCGATTCTTTTCAATTGCTGTGGGATCGAATCTGCTTGAATGACAAATACAGAATAATTTACTGCCACCTGCATCTACCGCTCCAGGAGTCCATTGTTGTTCTGTAAAACTATTTTGGACAAGTTGCCAACCAGGGATACAACATAGATGCGGGCAACGAGAGAAGATGACAATTAAATTATCATGAATTGATAATGTACTGTATTCTGGCTCATCAATTTCATATCCACTCCCTACATATTTCCCGCTTTCTGTATAACCATCCATGAATTGAAATCTCGGTTGATTCGATACTAGAGGTGCATTCTCATTTTCAGAGTGTGGGACATACATCACATTGACTGGAAGCCCTGACCACACGCCTTGAGCCCCTACCATTCCGGTTGAACTAGCTGCGGATGCATTGACAAAAGCAGAATAAGACATTGATTCCAAGTGCCTGTCTCCATACCAAGCTGAATCTTCAGCGCCAGTAGGTACCCAAAATCGAACTGCAGTGTCTCCTCCTGAAGAATCTGCAGTACCCATTAGGAGAGAAGCGAAACCAATACTACCCAAACTTGCCATTGTGATTACGCCTGCGGCGGTATTGAATGAATATCTCATGAATTCTCTACGGTCAAGAACCGGATTATTCTCTTCCACACTCTCTTCAGCACCAGGTAGTGGTCGGAGTCGGAATCTTCTTGCCATCTATCACACCTCGTACTGTTGCCACCCGTCTGGATCATTAGGAGTGATGTATTTGTTTCTCCTATGTTTTACGATAATTAAATCCGGCATCACGAATCTCATATATACGATCCCCATCATAATGACTGTTAGAAAGGTCATTGCAAGATGGAATGATAGTCGTTGTTGATCCCAATGGTTTAACAAACCATAGGAGAGAGTTCCAGCCCAATAAAGCGTCCATAAAATACCCCATAGAGCGAAGACTAGAATCAGCCATGAGTCTCCAGAGGGGGATATACTAGCACGAACAATGCTCCCCGGTTCGGGTTCATTGAATACTCCATGATCTACTGCTGCATTGTAAGTATCCTCGCTTAGGCTCACTCCCTCAAGTGCAGTGCGAGCATCATCAACGCTAACCTTACCAGATTCTACTTCTCGTAGGAGTTTCAAAACCATGTCGTCCTTCATAGTTGGTCACCCCTTCGTGAATGTTTAATACGTAGTTTGAGTAGATTGCTACGGCCAGAATAGTTTCCTGACATACCATATCTCAGTAACAATCCACAGAAAATGATGACTAGAATTACTGCGCCAAAGCCTAGTAGGCCCAGCCAGTGAGCGCGTAGTGCAGCCCCCATTTCATGTAAGTCGACATGAGTTTCAGAAGGAGCGGGCGGAGTGATTTCCCCGTTGCCACTGAATATTGTTCTAGTCTCACCATCGTCTTCGCCTTCATCGACTGATGCGATTAATCGATTCCAGCGGTCTAAATCGGATGGTATTCCATCTCCATTGACTGCATTTCCTGCTAGCCAAAACGTCGTAATCCCAGTGCCGCTCTCGGGCGCGGTCCACACAACATGCCAAGTTCGTTCTGCATTCTCTGCACCGGAACCGCTGTGAGTCATGGTTGTTGAATCATCATCCCAATGGTGGGTTTCACTCTCATATCCTTCTGCAGTGGTGAGTGTTCCCAAACTCACTCGCATCGAAAATCCACCAGTGTTTGATGCAGCGGCAATAGCTGGGCCTCCAGTGATTTGTATTTTCAGCTCGTATGATGTGCCCGCTGAGTAATGATATGGCACTCCTTCGAGAATTAGTGTAACTGAATTATCTGGTGATTCAGAATGGCAGGTGCAACCAGCAACTGCAACGTCCCCATTACCGTCCTCATCACCTCCAATGCCTGTGGAATAGGCTTGTGTTGAACCAGCCAGAAGCAAGGCAAAGCAAGTTAGAGTTAGTAGCCTTCTTGAGGTCAAATGATGCTTCTTCATCTTATGACCTCTAATGACGGTACATTCCACCGGACTTCGGGCTATCAAGGTTTCAGTTTGACCCCTACGGGGTCGTTCATCATTGAAGAGTATTGTATTTTGTCAGCAACCTGCGAAACCTCATACGAATAACCGCCTTCCAGCAATAGATGGCAGGACCTAGGTGGAAGAATATCTACCGACTGAGCGATGAGCAAATTTCCAAATTAGATGATGCCGAAGAAGCGATGGTAATGATGGAAATAAATAGAGCTGAATCAATTCTCTTAGAGTTATTAGACGAGGATTCTAATTGTGTTCCTGTCCTAAACAATCTCGCTCACTTGAATGGACGACACCTGTCTGATTTTGAAAAGGCGATTGAGTATTATGAGAAGGTTCTAGATATTGAACCAGATAATGCTTGGGCGAGGGATGAAAGAAGGCGATATCAGAGATATCTGACATATGATTGACCCGCACTTTCATGGAATGCCTTCAGACTTGGTGACAATATGCACGAAGGTGCGATACTGATCTGCGGCGTCGGAGGGATTGGTTGCATTTGGGCTAATTCAGCCCATCAAAAATGCTCAGATTTGTCCGATTTACTCCTCATTGACGCAGATGAATCATCGTTTCTGGAATCTCATCTGGCTCATTGTTTGCATTTGGATGCAATTGGAGATGGGAGTGGTGCAGCAGCGTTGCCCAGTCTAGCAGCGCACCGACTTGCAGAGGGCTCATCTTCAATATCCTCACTTCTTGATAATGCAGAATTAGTTGTGTTGATGACTGGACTAGGTGGTGGCACTGGTTCGGGCGCTGCAAGTGAGTTAGCTAGCCTTGCGCGCTCAAAGAATTGTCTAGTAATTTCAATTGCTGGACTTCCTTTCGCCGAACAACCTCTTCGTTCTGCCATTGCTCAGGCTTCATTGCCTGCTCTCGATGCCAATTCCAATATTTGCATTCAAGTTAGTATGGAGAGATTAGCGTGGTATGCAAGAGCAAGGGGCTCGGACTGGAGAAAGGGTTCGGGCTGGATTCAAGATTTAATTGAAGGTCTTGTTACAACGTTGGCAAGGGTTGGTAAATTAAATCTTGATTTGATGGATTTACGTACAGTTGTGAACCTCGCTGGAGGTGCAACGCTGATTGTCGGTTCGGGATCTGTAACTAATCCTAACGAGGTCGTTGAGGTTGCAAGGCAATCTCCTCTTGTAAATACCAATGTCGATGGGGCAAAGGGTTGCTTAATTCAAGTCGAGGGTGGTCCCGATATGACTCTCGCACACCTAAACGAATTAACTGAATCATTTGTTTCTAAATTACACCCTGATTGCCAAGTCATTTTGGGTGCTCGGGCTAGTGACGAAATGTTAGGTCGTTTACGACTTGTCGCTGTAGTCAGTGGACTTTAATTTCTATTCATCTATTTATTATATACGCGTAAGGGGAATAATTGAACCGACCATAAGTTAAGGAGAAGTCTTCTCGGAGAGTCATGGCGAGGCCCAGTAAGGCGGCACGTGGGAAGCACCGGTGGATAGGTGCAATAGTAGATCGCCCAATTAATCGCGATTCATGCCAGGAACTTATTTCAGTCATTTTAGACATGGATGATTTTCGACTCTTTGATTGCTATTCGGATGACTTGTCAACCAAGGTGATAATCAAGGTCCCTTTAGAAACTTATTATTCGGTCCGAGAAATCCTCAACAATGCCCCAGGAATTGAACCTGTCACAAGCTCTGGAAAAATAAGGTTGGTAAGAGAAAAACTTGGCTTGAAAAAGAAAATTAGAAAGAAAAAATAAGTTGCTCCAATTCGTCGGTTGATGCAATATTGATTTCACTACTGATTTCCAATGTTCCTTTTTCTTCAATGCCGAGAATTCTGACCTGTTTTCCATTTAGTTCTGTAAACACGCCTCGAGATAATGAAGCCGATATGGATTTCCAAGAAATCTCTAACATTTCTTCTTTGTCCAATAAGGGAACTCGGTAATGTGCTGAGAACGCAGAAGCCAATGCTCCATCTATTCTTTTGAACACGTCTTCATAACTTAGCTCACAACTCATTTCTTCCCATCCAGAGACTGGTATTCCATTCAATAACCTTGATTTTCTATTGATTCCTACACCAACTCTAATTCGTTCATCATCAGAAGATGATTCAAGTAATATTCCACCTATTTTTCTGTCATCAAACATCAAATCATTTGGCCATTTACATTGAATTCCTAAGCGATTGGAAATTAACCCCCCAATCATTGTTTGGAGTAACCCTGGGCTAATCGATTGCAAGATTTCCTTATTGGCCGACCAAGTCCCGATTAGGTCTCCCTCTTCACTTTCCCAAACAGAACCTCTTCGCCCCCTTCCTTTTTTCTGTGTCCGGGTTAGTACTCTTTGCCAATCTGTTTGATGAAGTTTCTTTGCTTCCTCCATGGTCGAATTTGTAGAATCAATTATCATAGGTTCAACCCCTCCGCTGGGCTTCCAAAACGCCCAAACTTCTAGATTCTCATCGCCTAATCTTCTTCGTGCTAGTCTATTGGCGCCCCAGCCGGAAGAAATCCAATCATTTGGTGAGCTTGGACTTATTGGTTCGCTTCGAAATAATATGACTGCCAGCAAATCAGATTTCATCTGTTTGTTTCCACTTAATAGGATTCTCAAGTATTCACTCCATCCTCCCTTGCTATCTAAATCAGTAAGTCCTGCTTCTTCTATAGGTTGTAAGCGGGGCTGATTTTTCCCAGGGGGGTTGAGGTATGGTAAATTCCAGACGATAAGATCACAATCTCTTGGCAATTCCCATCCGGTTTCACCTGGTCCTCCTTCTTCTATATGGGCGCTATTCGTGAGCCCAAGAGATTCGACATTTCCTCGTGCTGCTGCTACAGCAAATGGGTTGACATCGAATCCTCTCACTTTCCATCCTCTTTGAGCGAGCGCTATACTAATTGCTCCCGATCCGACTCCTATCTCTACTGCATTTCCAAATCCTCCCTCTAATTTTTCAAGAGCAGCAAGAAGAAGGTCAGTATCTTCGCGAGGTGGGTAGACTGTTGCTGGAACGATTAAGTCAATTGATTCATTGGAGCCATTATTGAACTCAATAACTCTATGCGTCCCCCTTGCTTTGATATCGGATACATGATCAATCTCCTCAGATTTCATTTTCTCCCCTCGTTTTTTCAAAAACCTTTATCCATATCATGTGTTACTACGGTTTGTTCTCTTGGCTACCCCAGGAGGGTGCATGTCCAGCCTTGCCTATGCTACGCATAGACCGTCACTTTCTTAAACACCTCGTCGGTCGGCGGATAGCCCAGCATCAGCCATGGGCCTGTAGCTTAGTCAGGTAGAGCGCCGGGCTTTTAACCCGGTGGCCGTGGGTTCGAATCCCATCAGGCCCGCCTGATAAAGCCGCAGGCCCACGGTTTCTGTTAGGTAGGTGGCGTTGTTTTGGCAGTAAAGAGTTCAACAAAAAAGAGACTTATCGAACTGGGAATTAATGAGGATCATGCTCACAAACTTGCCGACGACGCAAATATGGACGCCATCAAGAGAATGACTGTCGAAGAGGTCTCTGTGAAAACCGGCGTTGCAATGTCAGATTCCACTCTAGAACACATAATGGGAATTATTCGTGAACACAATACTTCTCGTCGCCGCAGTCGTTCTGGAAGAATTACTATTTCACGTAAGGCCATGGAATTAATGGACATACCTCAAGGCGATGACCGATTCAACGTGTTGAATCACATTCTCGTCCCTCATCACGAATTAGTTGACGCCGATGATGAGTCTGCGATTCTTGCTCCTTGGGGGCTTGAAGAAGCGGATGATTACGGTGGGACTAGGGTTGCAAAAGAATTACTCCCTAAGATTCTGATTACAGATCCTGCTGTTCAAGCCATTAAGGAAAAAATAGAAGCTGAGGCTGATGATCTTCCTGCAGGATGGTTGACAAACAGGATTGTCAAGATTATTCGATACAGTAGGGCTGCTGGGTCTAGTACAGCATTCCGTCTCATTGTGGAGAGTGCTTAGGGGGATTAATCATGAAGGAAATAGTAGAAAGTTACTTCCAACAAAGAAGCCTTGTTAATCATCAACTTGCATCATATAACGATTGTATTCCCTCTGGTGATGGGCGCCTTAGTCGTATGGAAAAAATTGTTCGCAATATCCGTATCGGTACTGATGAGATAATCGAGGATGACGATGGTGGAATAATCAAACTTGACGTTTTAGATAAGGAAATTGTCATTCGAATGAAGAATATTCACCTCGGAAGCCCCACGATCCGTGAGGCTAACGGTGCAGAGCACCCGGGAACTCCTCTCGAATGTCGTCTTCGTAAGTTGACATACTATTCTCCAGTTCATCTTGATTTCCAGATTATCTGGGACGATGACCCTAATGAACCAGTCCCTAAAGTCGAAGAAAGAGTCCACATTGGTAATCTTCCAATTATGGTTCGTTCTGCTCTTTGTAATGTGCATGCAAATCACATATCTCATCTGTGTGGGGATACTGATAGGAAACTCTCGCCGCATACATCTGCAGAAGATGCTGAGCGACTAACTGAGTTGCTCCGTAAAGCGGGCGAAGATCCTCTGGATCCTGGTGGTTACTTTATCATTAATGGAACAGAAAGAGTTCTAATTTCGATGGAAGATTTAGCACCTAATCGAGTAACTGTCGAGAAAAATAAGAAATATGCTCATGAGACTGAAGTTGCGAAAATTTTCTCTCAGAAAGATGGTGTCCGTAAACCCCTCAACATTGAGAAGCGACGCGATGGGATGCTAATGGTCAAAATCCCTAGCGCTGGAACTACGCCAATTCCTGTAGTTTTGCTAATGCGTGCTCTTGGGATGGAAAACGACAAAGAAATTTTCACAGCAATTGCGGGCCCTGCTGAGGCCATGAAATACACAGTAGCTAACCTTAACGAAGTTAAGGATAATGAAGAATATAATGTTGAGAACTCTGACGAGGCTTTGGCATGGCTTGAGAAGAAATTCGCAGCAGGCCAACAAAAAGAATATCGAGAAGCACGAATTCAAAATCTCCTCGACAAAGAGTTGCTTCCTCACTTGGGCTCTGGCATTGAGTATAGAGAGAAGAAGGCAATTTTCCTTGGAAGAATTGTCAGACAAGTTCTCGAAATGGCAATTACTAACCGCGATCCTAATGACAAAGATCACTATGCAAACAAGAGAGTCAGATTAGCTGGAGATTTAATTGAAGATTTATTCAGAGTAAGTCTTCAACAATTGGCTCGCGATTTGAAGTATCAGCTAGAGAGGCATCACAATAGGAAGCGCGAATTGAGAATCAACGCTTGTTTGCGTCCTGATGTCCTTACACAGAAGATTATGCATGCTCTTGCAACAGGTAATTGGGTTGGTGGAAGAAGTGGTGTTAGTCAGTTACTAGACAGAACAACATATCTTGCAGCATTGTCTCATATGCGTAGAGTAACTAGCCCACTTGTCCGCAGCCAACCTCACTTCGAGGCTCGTGACCTTCATCCTACTCAATGGGGTCGTTTATGCCCGAATGAGACTCCAGAAGGTCAAAATTGTGGTCTTGTGAAAAACGCTGCTCAAATGATTGACGTATCTGAAGAAGTTCCTGAAACTGATGTTAAGGAATTATTGCGTGAGGCTGGAGTAGACTCTTCGCCAACAGGTTGGGCGGATGGCTCTCGAGTTCACGTCAACGGTGATATTTTTGGTTTACACAAGAATGCAACAAAGTTGGTTAATCAATTCAAGCGTAGACGTCGCCAAGGTAGGATTAGACCTGAAGTCAGCATTCGTCATGATTCTGCTAATCGTGATATTTACATCAACACTGATCGGGGTCGTATTTTGCGACCTTTGTTAGTGATAGATGATGGCGATTTGATTCTTTCAAAGGATCATCTAGAATTAATTCGTTCAAAAGAATGGACCTTTAATGACTTAGTGTCTAATGGTATTGTTGAATGGGTTGACGCTGAGGAAGAAGAAGATCTTCTTGTCGCGCCTCGTCCTTTTGATTTGCCACCAGCATCTCCTAAGTATGGTCGCCCGATTAATCCTGCAATGGTTGAATGGGTCAACCTTGGCGAGCGTTCTGGAGAGGAACAAATCAAGGAAGCAAATTTGCGAGCAGAGGTTTACATGCCTAATGGTGAATTAGTTGTTGAAGAATTCAGTGTCCCATTGAATTATTACCAAGAAGAAATGGAAGGCCTGCGTAGAAAACAGAAGCGAAACAACACTATTCTCGTTTACACGCACGTAGAGATAGACCCACAACTCATACTCGGTGTTTGTGCATCTCTTGTTCCATACCCAGAACATAATTCTACACCTCGTGTTACTGGAGGGACTGCAATGGTAAAACAGAGTCTTGGCCTTCCAAGTGCAAATTATCGACTAAGGCCAGACACTCGAATGCATGTTATGCATTACCCTCAGCAGTCAATTGTTGGAACTAGAGCGATGGATTCCACTAATTTTGCTAGTAGGCCTGGTGGGCAAAATTTTGTTGTTGCGATCCTCAGTCATCATGGGTACAATATGCAAGATGCAGTTATCATAAATAGAGCTGCAGTAGAACGTTCATTGGGGCGCTCTTCATTCATTCGTACATACAATGCTGAGAACAAAAGATTCCCTGGCGGTCAAGAAGAGAGAATCGAAATCCCTGGCACTGGACTTGATGAAATTAAAGGATTAAAGTCGTGGGAGAATTATACTCACCTTGAGAGAGATGGTCTACCAACTCCCGAGACCTACCTGACTAGCGTTGGTGCTGAGGCCAGTGTATTAGTGGGTAAGACAAGTCCTCCGCGATTCCTTGAGGAATCTCATGGACATTTCTTACAGGCCCAAGAGCGTAGAGAATCTTCAATGATGATTCGCAATGGTGAACATGGCTGGGTGGATAATGTATACGTTACTGAATCTCTTGATTCTGGTCTACTTTGTCGGATTACTGTACGAACTGAAAAGGTCCCCGAGTTAGGTGATAAATTCGCTAGTCGACATGGACAGAAGGGAATTATTGGAAGATTAGTTGACGAGAAGGATATGCCTTTCACATCGGACGGT
>JASMAJ010000110.1 GCA_030754395.1 Candidatus Thalassarchaeaceae archaeon
GTAAATCCGAACCATCTCTTTCAAACCATTCATGCGACTCAACTTCAATTTCAATGAATAAATTTCCAGACCCACCGTTTTGAAATTTGGATGCTTCACCTTGGCCGGCCATCCTAAGTCTAGTTCCTGAGACAATCCCTGGTGGAACTGAGAACCTAACTTTCTTTGTTTGCTTAGAACGCCCCTCTCCTCTACATTTATTGCAAGGATTCTGGATGATTCGACCTTCTCCATTACAAGCACGACAATCTTGAGTTAATTGTTGATGGAAAGGGCCAATGCGTTCTATTCGAGTAATTCTACCTCTACCTTCACATGTTGGGCACTCGCGAATTCCATCAGACGTTTCAGAACCACTTCCTGAACAGTTTTCACAATGATTCAGAATATCAATCTCTATTTCTTCTTCAGCACCTGAAAACGCCTGTTCAAAAGTAATTGAATGGGAAACTAAGAGATCTGCACCTCGTGTTGAACGGGTGCGGCCACCTCTACCTCCAAAAAGAGAAGAAAAGATACTTTCGAATCCGCCACCAAATAGATCTTCAACACTAATGTTGACACCCTGAAAACCACCTGCGCCGAATGGTGAACCACCCGGCCTATTATGCCCAAATCTGTCATAACTTTGCCGCTCTTCGGGATTAGAAAGTATTGCGTATGCCTCTTGAACCTCTTTGAATTTCTTCTCTGCTTCGGGGTCATCTGGGTTTTTATCAGGATGATATTTTCTTGCCTTTGAACGGAAAGCATTTTTCAATTCTTTTTCAGTTGCCTTTCGGTCAACTCCAAGAACTTCGTAGTAATCCCGCTTCGTACTCACTGGACCACCTGATGTTCACGGCTTTCGCACCTTTTTTGAACCCCTCGTAAAGTTCAGAGGAAACTTCCACAACTAGTACAATAGGCAATCTCTGCATTATTGAGGGCTCCGCAATCACCACAAGAGGCAACTGATTTTGTTTGAGAAGTTGAGGAAGGGGCATCCCACACATCATCAGCCTTTGAATCCCAATCAAATTGTTTGGAAGATGAAGATTTTTTATTTTTCTTAGCGGCAATTTTTTCTGCCTTTCTTGCGGCTTTTTCATCCCTCTTGGCTTGCTTAGCAGCATTCTTCTTTTGCTTAGCCAATTGTTTTTGAAGACGTTTTTGAGCACTTACTTCCGCCCTACTACCGATAAAACCTGCAGTTTCTGTGGATTTGAGATTATCAATTAACTCAGAATCAGCAATTGTAGCCATTCCTTCTACTTTTACATCAATACTCATTTTCTCATCATCTTCTTGTAGTTCCAATTCTTCCTGTTCAGTATTCAATTCAGAAATTTTGCCGGAAAGAAGTATCTTCTTTTTTAGAGCCGCACGGCCTTTAGGCTGAATTCTTGATTCACTTTCTAGACGTTCTATTGATTCTCTGCCTTTATCCCAGAGGCCTTTATCTTCCATTTGGTACATCTTCCTCTGAGCTTTAATTGCACTTGAGCGATGAAATTCATGATCCTCAACTACTCTGTATCTCCTGAACATAATGAATCCTAAAATTAAGGCTACTAGGTGAATAGATGCAAGCACAATCAAATCCTTTTTGATTACATCTTCTAGAGCAGGAATCCCCATTCTAATGGCAATCACTCCTACTGTTGGTGCTACCAACAGCGCTACGCCCATCAATGGAGAACGCTCAGTCATACCCCGCGCTGTATTGAAAACCGTTTGAATGATTCGTGTCAATGGCTCTTTTTTGCTTCATCAAAAAGAGCGCGCTCAGCCACATAGATGATGACCCCCTTTCGTCTCAAGCATAGTATGGAAGTGGCTATCACCGTGGCTACAACAGTCCTACCACACGAAAATCCGAATAGAGTAGTGGACTCTGTTCGAGCTCTTTTCCCTCAATGGAACTGTGATGAGATTCCTGAAGTCCAAGATTTCCCTTCAAAGAGAGATGCTGTAAGACTTGTTGGTCAAGCGCAAACATTGAATGTCATAATTGAGGGAGCCACAAAACAACGAATCCTCGATACAGCACTTGATGCTATGACTCTCGATTTAGATGGAGATTCCACAACTTTCTCCCTCTCAAGACAAGCTGCCCTTGCAAACAAAATTTCTTTCGTTGTGGATGAAAGACCAATTGGCGGTAATATTGATGTGACACTGACTGGAAATGACCTCAGCCTGTGGTTAGAGCAAGAAACTTGGCATGATGGCAGGCACTATGTCCCCAGACGCGTGGGGGATGAATTATCAATGAATTCTGATGGTAATCCTAGAGAATGGTTTGACAAACATGGGCGAAAAACAATGACTGATATGAATGGGGAAGAGGATTAAGGAAATCCATTTTGTTTCCATTCAGCTATTAGTGGTTCATCTGCAGGCAGCCACTTGACTTGGTCTAGTTCATTGGAATTAAGCCAACGCACCTCATCGTGTTCTGTAGGTAGGATTTTTCCTGAATCAACACAACCACAATCCCAGATGTATAGGTTTACTCTCCGGTCGGAATAATCATAGGAAAGTGAAGTGACACGATTTTTCGGAAAAACTGCAATAGAAAGTTCTTCCAAAATTTCACGCTTTAAGGCCTCTATCTCCAATTCTCCACTGTCAATTTTCCCACCAGGAAACTCCCACCAACCGCCCCACGCATCATCAGGCGGACGGCGACAGGCTAACATTCGGCCTTCGGAATCATAGAGAAGCGCACCAACCACCTCAAGAGTAGGTCTGACTGCTATAGTTCGAACCGCCCTACAAACAATATCAAATTGTCTTTCTAAACTGATATGATTAGTACTTGGAAGGTGGATGAAGATTACAGGAACCGTTTGATTATTTTCGGTATTCTCACCAACAGATGAGACCGAGTGCAGAGTTCTAAAATAGGTTTCATTACAAACATAAGAACCTGCATCAATACTCCACAAAACGTCGTCATCGTGCTCAAATTCTTCATCCAATAGGTGTATTGAAGTCGTTGTTTCTATTGATTCAGTAACTCCCTCAATAATCATCCCATTAGCAATTCTCCCAGAGTTATCTTTCTCATTGAATTCTGAGTGATTTTTCCCAAATCTCTCAAGTGATATTTTCTCACGCTTACCTGCAAGGCCAAGATGTACAATAGCATCCCACTTAGAACCTCTTTCAATCATTTGAGACACAATAGAGGATCCTGCTTTGTCGACACTCAATAACATAGTCTCCACATCTATATCATCAAATTCTACACGCTCAAACATAGTTAGAATCTGTTGAGATACATTGACTTCAAAGTTTGAAAATGGTGGAAAGGCGGTCACCAACACCCGAGTCATGGCTATTCGCGTAACTCGATGTTGTTGGCCTTTACGTGCCCGTGTCGTCGTCAGATTCATGCACAACAAGGGTTAGCGAAGGCCAATGAGCAGCGAGTTCGTCGTCGAAGTCATCGACGAGGGAGAAGATTCGGATGGTGTGAATCCGTTCAAAGTAGCCAGTGTTATTTGGTACGAAATTAGTGGTGGAATTGGCCCATGGGGAGCTCTTAGGCCACTGATTGCAATTATATTAGCGCTAATTCCATTCCTCTTTATTGGGCAACATTTCAATGGACAGCACAGAAAAGCTGCGGGATGGTTCGCAGTTCAATTCCCACTAATTCTGTCTTTAGTGCTATGGCCCATACTCTATATCTGGTCAATAGGAGATGCTTGGTGGGTTTCAAGCAATATAGTTTCTAGATCTGAATCTCTAACTTATTGAATGAATCAAAGGGTATCAATATGATACGGGCGTAAAGAAGGGAGTTCGAGTTGATACAGTTCGGTAAAATAACTAAGTGCACAGGTACTTTCCAGTAGATATGGGTCAACTAAAATCGATGATTATTGTAATTCTAATGTTGACTTCTGCACTCACAGGATGTACTAGCAATGGTAATGAAAACATAGTTCAGATTGAAATAAATTCACCATTAGAAGGCGACT
>JASMAJ010000111.1 GCA_030754395.1 Candidatus Thalassarchaeaceae archaeon
TTGTTGCTATTTCAGTCCTACCTGTGGCTGTGTTTACTACCATCTCGGTACTTGGTGGCGCCCATGATATGCCTGATTGGATGAGAGATCAAGAAGAAAAAATTGTGAATCTAAATCAGGATGTGCTTGAGGAAAAAAATAAGCAAGAGAATGAAGAAGAAAAAACAGACCCCCTAGATGGATTCGCCCCGTGGAAAAGGACCACCAATAGTGATAATGACTCAACCAATGAGGAAGAGAGTGAACAGAATCAAGGGAGCCGCATGATTGATTTGCCATTCAATTTGTTTGATGATTAGATTACAACTCTTCAACTGGGAAAATTATGCCGACTCCCACCGACAACAAGTGCCAACCTGTTGCTAAGAATATACCAAAGAGGGAGGGTTCGGGCCCTATTGTGTAAAGGGCTATTCCTGCTGAAATAATTATTAATCCAATATATGGCAATTTGATCCTCTTTGAAATAATTGAAAATAGAATCAAACAGAATAAGAATTCCACAGCATCAATGATTACTGTATCAGCCAATTCTCCACCTCAATCGCCGCGTAGATTTGCAAGTACCTTTTCTACCCTATCCATACCCCGTGATATATCCTCACGACCTATCGTGTAAGCGAAGCGAAGGTGACCTTCGCCCGCCTCACCAAATGCAGAACCAGGACTGCAAAGAACACCGCCCTTGAGTAGAGCCATTGCAATCTCTTCACTATTCATACCCGGAACCTCGACCTTAGGGAATACGTAGAATGCCCCTGTGGGAACATGACAAGAAACTCCCTGCATAGCATTCAATCTATTACAAATTAAGTCGCGACGCGCCTTGAATTCTTCACACATTAGAGCAGGATAATCGGAGGCTTTCTCCATTGCTTCAAGAACTGCATACTGCATAGCATCGTTACTACAAGCTGTGACATAATACTGCATTTTTGTAATATGCCCCATGGCTTCATCATTTTCTGAAAGGATATATCCAATTCTCCATCCAGTCATTGCGAAGGTTTTCGAAAATGAATTAATCATGATGACCTTGTCATATCCTGCCCCAAGGAATGACACGTGTTCTGCATCGTAGACAATTCTATCATATACCTCATCAGTAACAATCCAGAGATCATTTTTCCGAGCAAAATCAACAAGTACATCTCGCTGTTCAGGTGTGACATTACCTCCTGTTGGATTACTTGGAAAATTGTACAATATAGCTACTGTATTTTCATTAACAAGGTTCTCCAAATCCTCAATGGTTGGAACAAAGCCGTTTTGGAATAAGCAGGGGTAGAGTATCGGATAGCCTCCACAAATCACTGCATCAGTAGGGTACAGAGGAAAATATGGTTCAGGCAGTAGTATTTCGTCCCCTGGATTAAGGAGTGCTAAGAATACATCCAATAGTGCATTGGTTCCACTCATAGTCATACAAACATTAGACTCATCTAGAGATGGAGACAAATGATGCCAAGTCTCCGCTATTTTTTGTCTAAGGGCAGGAAGGCCTGCGGTAGTTGTGTACTTGTTCTTCCCATCCTCCATCGCTCGAGTGAATGCCTTGATCGCAATTTCAGGAGGTTGGAAGTCTGGTTCACCAAGGCCAAACTGAACAGCATCATCGCCAGCCATGTCAAACATGCGGCGAACACCCGTAGGTTGGATGCTGTTAGCTCTGTCCGAAAACCGCACCATGACCTGCGGACGTCTGACTAAGCATTTTAAGACACGCCCTCGAATCCTTCGGATTCGCCCCTTGCAGTAAAAAAACGCAGATTATTCAATCAACTCTGCTTCAATAACATCATCAGGCTGATTTCGATTTTTTATGTTAGAAATGATGCCATCAATCTCATCGTCTGAACGAAATCGAATCAATACTAGTGAAGAAACCCAAGTTAGAGCAACGAGGACAACGAATCCTATCGCAATTGCAGGAATCCCTGAGGCTGATTCACCTCCACTGGTTCCAATTACATTTGCAAAAACAGGTAATGAAGTGGATTCACCAGAAATTGCATGGACTTCGATTTTGTGTTGCCCCGCGCTAAGAGATTTTGGATTGAGAAGTACATGCCATTCAAATGGAGTCAAGGCAGCCACCTCACTTGGCACAACAGAATAGGTGACTTCTTCCCAAGTACCACCATCAATCCTATACTCGACCCTATCAATCGAGTCAATCTGCCCCCATGAGTGGCCAGTGACATTGATTGAACCATTAGCGGATATGGAAAGTAAATGATTTTGGATGCTAGAATCAACAGTCAAAGTCTGGCCTGATTCTTTAAGAAAAATAGCAAGTTCAACTGCTGCTAATGCATCCACTATACCATAACCAAAATCACGATTCCAATAGGGGTCAACATCAGGAGAACTAGGTTCTCCACGACGTTCGGCAGTTTGTTTGAGAACCTCTTTGATTTGCAATGGAGTAAGATCCTCATTCGCCTCCATAACTAATGCGATAACACCGCTTACTGATGGCGTTGCATATGAGGTCCCACTGCCTCGTCCAGTGTATGTGTTCTGAGATGCATCACCTCCAAGGAAATTATTGCAACTTCCACTAGAAACACATCCTTCAGCCTGAATTATGTTTGAACCAGGTGCGCCAATCTCTGGAATTAACTCATTGATCGGGTTTCCATCTCCATTATCCTTGCGAGGACCACGTGAAGAATAACCGGCAATAGTATCATCCGTTCTGTTGACTGTGTTTTGATCGTCAGACGCGGCAACTGTGATGGAGAGAGATGAGGCGCTCATTCCTGAGAACCCGTCATTGTCTGGGCCATCATTACCTGCGGCATTAGATACTGTGACGCCTAATTCCATGGCTTCATCGAGTATTCGACTATGCATATCAGAACCATCCGAACCACCATTTTCATGACTTGTTATTCCCCAAGAAAGTGAAATTATGTCAATACCATAGTTGCTCTCATCTACTCCCGACCAAGCATCATCTCTGTGATCAATAATCCATTGTAGTCCATTCATTGCAGATTCATAAAATTCCTGCTCTAACAAATAATTTTCAAAGGGACCTGCCCCTACATCAGTACCAATTCTCACATCAATTAAGGATGCATTAGGCGCAGAACCATAGAACTCTGATTGAGAACCATCGGCCTCCAATCCTGTTGAACTAGCCATCCCCATGCAAGCAGTTCCATGCTGATTGCCATCATCAGGATCGAATGAACCGTCCTCGGCTCGACCACCTGCAAGAATACATTGAGGGTCTGAATGCATGTAGCAAACAGCATCATATCCAGCGATGAACTTCTGATTCAAGCCGGGATGTTCATTGTCTACTCCAGTATCAACCATTGCAATGTTAACTCCCTGACCTGAAACTCCAGAATCCCAAGCACCAATTGGATACTCAGTTGAATTACGAGCTTTGACCGTTGGAGTTTGAACATCACCGTAGAATACTAAAGAACCATATCTCTCAACCATAACTACTCCATCAATTTCAGTTAACTCCCAAATTTGACTAGAATCAACATTTCCAAGTAATAGTGCATTAACCACTGGTAATTCGACATTTATCTCAAAGCCAAGTGATTTCAGAAGTTCTCGGTCTTCCTCAGTCACCTCATGGTTGTATGAGAGACCGACATTCACCTGACCAATTGCATTTTGTAAAGAATCATGAATGCCATTTCGGTCTATGTCTAATGTAGTAACTTCCCACCACTCTATATCTTCATCCCACCAGATTTCGGCTTGCTGAGGGATTTCTGTTGTCTGACCCTCTTCGATCAACTGCAAATTGTCAGAATCTAAGAAACGATGAGTTGGTGCAGAGAGGCTTCCTGCTAATGGTGAGAGCATCAAAACTACTAACGCCATAGCGACCATCCTGCGACTCATCAATTACTGGCGCACACGAGTAGGTCTTCAA
>JASMAJ010000112.1 GCA_030754395.1 Candidatus Thalassarchaeaceae archaeon
CTTGTAGACATATGACTCAATATCACGTACATCATTCGACTTTGCTAGAGAACGAGCAAGGTCTGCAGATCCGACAAAGGCGACATTCAGCACCGGCATGAGTTGCGCGGGCGGAGATATGGTCATCAATTCGACGGATAGATTCTGTCGCCAATGAGTTCAAAAGTGACCCAACAAATCAACGCATATGGACGAACAACAGCCTCCTGTACATATTCTCAATTCACCAGGGCCGGATAGGCAACTTGGAACATTATCTCATATACTGGGGCCAATCTTAGGATTTCTTGTTCCGCTGATTCTTTATGCAACTTACGACAAGGGTGATGAGCTTCTAAAATCTCATTTGATTCAGGCAACAAATGCTTCCATTACTTTCACGATAGCAGCGATTGTTCATTCGTTCCTAATGGTAATTCTTATCGGTTGTTTGACATTCCCCGTTCATTGGGTTCTCTATCTTATTTGGGCTTTGAATGCTAACTCAGCTCTCAAAGCAGGCCAAGAATATCAATATCCACTTACAATCCAATTCATCAGCGCATAGCTTCTCTTGCTCGCTGCGCTTCGGCCCAGAGTTCCTTTTCTTCATCCGTTGAAGGTGTGAATTGTGGAACTGTGACTGGCTTCATATCCTCATCAATCGCTACCATGAAAAAAAATCCAGTACAAATTACCTCAGGATCCCACTCAGAGCGAGACATACGGCAAGTTTTGACTAGAACTCCTACGGTTCTCGGAGAGGTCCAAACCACTCTTGCAATTGTTCGAATAACATCGCCCTGATATGCAGGTCGTTTGAATTTCAAAGAGTCAACTGAGACTGTAACAAAGACATTGTGTGCAAATTGACTTGCAGCCATTCCAGCCGCAGTATCCATAATAGACATCAATCGACCTCCAAACAGTGTATTCATTGCATTAGTGTCTCCGGGAAACACTTCATTCAGTAGTGTTACGGGCTCTGAAGAGCGTGGTTCTGCCATCTTCCTCAATTCCTCCGGCGAGTCCCTCCTCCTTGAATCCAACCTTTCAAAGACGCCCTAGAAGCAGTATGCATAACCGTTTGAATGAAGCACTAATACAATCTCGAAGTACCATGCCGGAGGCGGATTTAGTGTGGTCTCCGAAAATATTGGATGATCCCGATGGTGGCCGAATCATACTATGGCCCCATCTTCCTTGTGTCCGCATGAGCAAGGAGTTACGAACTCGTGAGCATTGGGATGGAGTTGCTTTTTTCGCCTCTAGTGACGAATTAGAAATTTGGCTTGAAGAGGAAAAGCAGGATTTGGCAAGTCCGGGTGTTCATGTTGCTGCTGCAATGGCATCTGGAACCATTCTTGGACGTTTATTGGATGATCTGAAAATTATGGGTGTCGATGGCCCTGCAATCCCAGATCCAGAACCGATTAGACTGTTACATCATGCCCGAAATGTCAGAGGTGGTTTGCCCGTTTTCACTCTTGAACCATCTATGGATGATGAGCCATGGATGGAATGGTTGACTCAAGCCGCAGATGCTCAGGTCACTATATCTTCACTTATTGCCGGGATTAGTGTTAGTCGTCGCTGGAAAAAAATGAGAGCCGCCGCTATTGAAAGAGTTGCTCAATCTCGTTATGTTGATGTTGAATTGGGTGCAGCCGCGGCGTCTTCTGCTACTTGGTGGAGTGAAGAATGTAGAGGATTGAGTGAAGACTTAATTGCAATTCGTGCAAATAGAATTGCGGCAAGAATTAGAGGTTCTCTAGCAGAAATGCGAGAGGGTAGGGTTGATGACTCAGACACTCGAGGGCCATCTCTAATGGTTCCTGTCCATCAACCACGAATGCCCGCATTATTAGCAGCATTCAAGGATTGGCCAAAGGCAGAATCAATGGTGATTTTTGAATAAGGAGGGGGCTATGATGGATGAAGACGCTAGGATTCGCGTTCAGGTTGAAACACACACCTTCCGCTTTATCCCGGAAAGTCCAATCAATCATGCTGATGCTGTTCGCTTAGCCAAGGGTGTAAAGTCTGGTCCTTGGGTTGTGATTAGTCATAAGGAACCACGTGCTACATTTGTTATCGATGAATCTGGAAGTGTCTTAATTCATGGAATATCTCGTCTTGAGGTTGCTCGTCTTGTAATGCAGGAACTTCTCTTGAGTCTGGGGATGTCAGAAGATGGGCTTCGTGTTGAGAGTGGAGAAATGCTTGTTAGTTTCTCATTAGGAAGGGCTGTGTTGCTTGATCTCGCAGCATCTAGATTTGCTGATATTTCAAATGACAAAAGAGTAGGTTGCATTCGAATTGATGCTAAACGTCACAACGCCAAATTGCTTGTTTTCAATAATGGACATGGCGTTGTACTGGGACAGAAATCAAAGCGTGTTGCCGAGATGGCAGTCAGATACTGGTCTTCCCAATTAGACGAGGAAGGCGCATTGGCATGAGTAAATTTATCGTCGACGGGCTCTGGAAAGGCCCCGTCGTCGACCAACATATCCATCTTGATCGAACAAATCGTTATTTTAGTGCAATAGAAGAGTTTGTTCGGGTTGGTGGCACTGGAATAATGTTAGTTCATAAACCAGACTTTAGAAACCTTCCAATCGATTTATCAACTTATAACGAGGTGTATACTGAAACCATTTCTATGGCTCAGGAAGTACGTGAGAAATTCAGTATTGATGTCGGAGTTGTTCTTGGCCCTCACCCTGTTGCATGGGAACATCAGATTGATTCTCTAGGGCTTGAAAAGTCTACTGAGCTACAAATTAGTGCAGTAAATTTAGCTCTTGAATTCATAGAAAATGGTCAGGCACATTGTCTTGGCGAGGTAGGGCGTCCTCATTACCCGGTTAGCCAAGATAGATGGTTGGTAGCGAATCAAATGTTAGAGGAGATTATGCAGTCTGCAGCAGCGGCTCAAACTCCAATTCAGCTTCATGTTGAAGACAATGGTTCTCATACTTATTCTGAATTATCCGCAATGGCTCAAAAAGTTGGTTTACCTCTTTCAAGAACTATTCGACATTACGCTCCAGCCGATGTTTCTCCCAATTTCACACACGGCTTGTCCTGTACGGTAAGTGTTGGTAGCGGCAGTGTTGCAAAAATAATCGAAACATATTCTGGCTCCGAAGTGATGTGGGGTATGGAAACCGATTTCCTTGATGACCCTAGAAGACCTGGCGCAGTTCTTGGTCCGAAGACAATCCCCAAAAGAACAAATGAGTTATGCCAATTACTACTAAGTGAAAATAATGAATCCGTAGTTGAAGAATTACTCCTCAATATTCATTCGAATTGGCCTCGTGAACTCTATGGGATAGATTTCTAATTTTGTTCTGTGGATTCGGAACGTAATTTTGGAGTGAAGGTCAAAACGGCTCCACTGATGAATAAGGCCAAACTGACTATGAATATCTGCCAATCTGCTCCTGGAAGTGGATTTCCGATTTCATCGAATATCATCCTCCACAACGGTCCATTGATTGGAACGAATAGGAACATCATTACAATCCCGAGTCGCTGACGATTCAACACAAGGCTGCGACAATGGTTGAGTTTTTCAATTCACGAGACGTTTACATCGTATTTTGAGAACCGAATCGGTCAAAGAGTAGTCCCATGTGGGTTGGCTGCGCGTCCGTGGTGTAGGGGTAGCACAAGAGGTTTCCAACCTCTTTGCCCGGGTTCAAATCCCGGCGGGCGCACCAATGTAATCAATTCCCCATCCATCGGTGTCTCAATTGGTACTAAGGATTCAAAGGCGACCCCATCGACCGAGAGATGATGACAAGGGCGATGGCAGTCGGGGTGGCTAAAGATTCCTCTGATCTTGAGGATGAATCTCAAATTGTCGGTCGCAAAATTTGGCGCATTTTCCCAT
>JASMAJ010000113.1 GCA_030754395.1 Candidatus Thalassarchaeaceae archaeon
CTAGCATTCTCTCCATGAGTAGGCAACCCTTCTCTGAGGACATTATCTAGTAAATTACCCCAAGAGTATTCACAAAGGTTTGACAAACCATCATTATCAGCATCCAAATCAGCATCAAGTGGATTTCTTGGGTCAAGAGTCCATTCATTCCCTCCATTATATGAGACACCAATCCATCGCCTATTTTCAATCTCCCAACCGTCAGGCATCCCATCACCGTCGGTATCAGGATTTGAAGGATCAGTTGGTCCATCAGACCCACCTCCCGAATCAGCTAATATCCAACCTGATGAATGGACTCGGAAGGCATTTTCTCCTTCATCCTCGTCGCAGATGTAGTTTTCATTCGAGTAATAACAGGAAAAATCTGTAGATTCAATAAACCAGCCCCAGTACTCTTCACCATCAGTTAATCCATCATCATCAGAGTCTAAATCACGAGGGTCAGTTCCATTGAATCCATTTTCACTGGAATTTATGAAACGAAACTCATCTAGATTAGTCCAGTTTCTATTTATTTCAGTACCATCAAAATAGAATCTTATGCCATCGGAATCGGCATCTCTATTCCTATCATTTGGATCAGTAGGGTCAAGGCCATAGGCAAATTCCCAACCATCTGACATTCCGTCTAAATCCGAATCGGAAGATTGAGGATTTATCGGCATAATATTCATGTATCTTCCTGGAGAAACACCAGCGAAAACATATTGAGTGCCATTTTCATTGAATGTCGTGAGTGATTTAACGAGACCCGGGATTCGGGTATGGTTTTCCTCAATACCAATTACTCCCACATTATTACCTTCGAGACTCCACGTCCCATCAACTGAACCAAGGATTATTTCATCCTTCAGAGCAAGAATAGAATGTATGTCATTTGCCCCATCTTCCCAACCCTCTATGTTGAACATGCGATCATTTAGGAATGCTTGTCGAGGAAGACCAACGAGCAAATCTAAATCAATGTAATGAAGTCCACCAGGAGTTCCCATCCAAACTCCAGTCACCTCTGATAAGGAACCATCAGCAACTATAGGTCCAGCAGGCTCCATCACATTAACAACTGCAGATTTAGATGAGTTTAGGAGATCTGCAAAATGAACAAAATCTTCTGCATCTTGAGCGGTGTAAATCCAGAAAGGGGAGCCTGTAGATGTAGTACCATCAATGGTATCCCAACGAATAAGACCAGAATCAGTTCCAACAAGAAGCATTGGTCCACGACCTGACATTTCAATATGAATGGCAGTCGTCAATGAAGCGGATGATTCGGATAATAATTCAATTAGTGGAGAAACCGGCTCAATAGACGAAAATGACGGAGGAAGGCCATCCTGAGTTGGTGATGTGACAGAAGTCATCCATACATTCCCTCCATTCCCGAGTAACAATAAATCTAAGTTTCCACTTCCAGTTTCCATCTTAATTATCGATTTTACTGCTCCAATATCTGAATTAGTCATGGAATCCATAATAGGAAGACCATTATTCATCGTGATACTATGGATTCCATGATTTGTTCCTATCAGAATTATATCGCTGGTCCCAGTAGTCCATCTAATCATCGTATTCATTTTGTATTCAATTGGTATCTCGAATCCATGACTATCACCCGAAAATGGATTAATGATTGTGATTCCATATGATGAACCGACAATTAGACGATCACGACCCTGATCTGTAATGACTGTGTGAACACCACCATCTACTAGCGAAGTACTACTGGATTGATCAAAGAAAAGAACATCTCCATCAAATTGTCCCTTGATTGCACCTCTCAAACCTGGTTTAACCCAGTTCCCGCTATCTAGGTGAACTAAATATTCCTCATAATTACTAAACGATTCACCCCAAATTGCAGTTGCAATAGATGAATCAGGAATGATGAATCCATCCCTATTAATATCCCAACCATCCATATCGCTATCAATAATTGAATCACTTGCATTACGTGGATCTAAACCATAGTGAGCCTCCCAACCATCAGGGATACCATCGCCAGGAATCGCCAGACTAACAGGGAGGAGTTCGCTCCAAGTGTAGTAATCCGAATCACTTCTGCGTGGGTCTGAACCAAGCCAGCCATCATCTCCTGTAGGTCGTTCAATCTCTTTTTGACACGCTTCCTCATGCAGATTCGGTATTTTTCCAGCACACCACAAACCATCTCTTTCTGTAATCCATCCATCTGGCGCGCCAAACCAATATTCCTCTGAATTAGTGTATCTCTCTCCAATGTCTATTTCGCCATCTCGATTTACATCAAATCCATCACCACATCCCCACTGACTAGCCTGCCTAATACACAAATCAGAGTCGTCAGTTAAATCGTTGTCATTTAGTGGATCGAAATAATTACAAATCCATGAACTAGTTGTTTGATCTTGAAATCCAGCTCCACCCTCCGTACACATGAATATCTCGTACCCATCGGGTAAACCATCTCCGTCGGTATCAGATACTCGTGGGTCTAGATATTCCCTAAACCCAGATTCAGTTTCATCAGGTGATTTCCCAGTAAGTGAAAGTCTTTTTGAAAAACATGTATCTAATGTCCATGGCCAACAATATTCCATCAATGCACTCGCACCATCATTATCAAAATCACTGACATTGTCGGATCCGTTCATTGGATTTAGACCATTAACTATTATTTCACCAAATGGAGTTTCAATAGTTCTTGATTCTCCGAAAATCACTTCATGGACATCGGGGATTCGATCCTCATCTTGATCAACTGCAACTAGCCCCTCACCTGTTGTATCTATCGGATCGATAGATGACACCGGTGACTGAGGACGAGTTTGAGAGATGAAGACTAGGCTACTTAGAATAAGTAGTGTTACTAAGAATGCCGTCTGTTTGCGACGCATGATATGACCTCGTCCTATAATATCAAGCGCTCTTGTTTGACTTATGATGGTGATGGAGCGTCGTTCGGACACAAACTAGAATTCGGAATTAATAAGCCACCTCGTAATGCTTGAATAATAAGTTTGGATTGATTCTCTAGTGTTCAATAATCTTGTCATTTATTTATTCTATAGAGGTTGTTTCAAGTTGTGTATCCCTTCGGCTCGACTGATTGTATGAGTCTAGAGATTACACATCTTGGCAGTGGCAGCCGAGGAAATTCTATTCTATTGCAATCTGATGAGTCAAAGATCCTCATAGACTGCGGATTCTCACTCCGGCAGATTGAATCCAGATTGGCGAAAATTAATGTCTCGGGAGATGAAATAGATGGGGTCTTTGTGAGTCATCATCATGGTGATCACTCAAAGTCTGCAGTACGGGCATCAAAAAAGTGGGGGGCTAGACTATATTCAAATCTAGAGACAGCCATTAAACTAGGAATTAGACCCATTGAGGAGGTCAGGACCTTCTCAGATCTAGAGAGAATCCAACTATCTTCAGACCTCAGTATCCTCCCAGTACCTGTCCCTCATGATGATGCAGAAAATGTAGCATTTATTGCAAGTAATGGAGATGGTAGGAGAGCTGCAATAGTAACAGATCTTGGTGAGCCTACTGTTGAATTAATGAAGCACCTTCATGGTTGCGAACATATTTCAATTGAATCAAATTATGACCTTGGAAGATTGATGTCTGGTCCTTATCCGCCCGCCTTAAAGCGAAGAATCTCGGGGCGTGGTGGGCATTTATCAAACGAACAGACTGCAGATATATTATCTGAAATATGTCATCCAAACCTATCTAGCATTGTCCTTTGCCACCTATCAGAAAAAAACAATGCTCCACATCTTGCCGAAAGTGAGGTTCTCATGGAGATTGAAGAAAAGTTCAATGGAGACTTGTCAATCTCCTTACAAGATGGACCTGAATTTTCTCATTGGTTAGGACAAGAAGATTCAAT
>JASMAJ010000114.1 GCA_030754395.1 Candidatus Thalassarchaeaceae archaeon
CATACCGCCCTTCAGGACCTTGGAACGTAAGTCCCGATTAAGGAAATCAGGGTGGCTAGCATGAATGGCGGTGGCTTCAGCAATCATCCCATCAAGCCAAACTGTAACTGGTTTAACTTCACCAGACTTGAATAGTTGGTCGATAGCAATCATAACCTCCTGAGAACGACCTACTGCGAAAACAGGGCAGAATATTTTCCCACCTCGAGAAAGTGCAAGTCGGATTAAATCCTGTAATTCCTGAGTTGCATCTTGCCTATTTGGTTGGAAATCTTGAGGACCACCATATGTTGACTCAATTACCAAGGTCTCAACCTTTGGAAATCTAACAGTTGCTGCATCGAATAACCATGAGCGTTCATACTTGATGTCGCCCGAGAAAAGTAATCTATGTTCAGAATTCCCTTCACCGATTTGCATATAGACGCTAGAAGAACCAAGAATATGACCTGCATTTTCTAAAGTTACTTTCACATCAGGGGCGATATCGGTTTTATCACCCCAGCGAATATCTACAACATGCTTGATACATTCTTGAATATCAGCCTTGGAGTAAGGTGCTTCTGAGCCTTCGGCCTGAGCGACTTTGATGTAATCCATCTGAAGTAAAGTCATCAAATCTCGAGTCGGTGGTGTGCAATATACTGGACCGCGATATCCATAGCGGAATAAGACTGGAAGCATAGCAATATGATCGACGTGCGCATGAGTAAGTACAATCGCATCTAGGTTGTCAAGAGGAAGCAACTCGGGAGCGTTGAAAAATGGTTGAACTTCATTTCTATTCATAGTAGGTTTTGCACCGCAATCAATCAATACTCTAGATTCATTAGTAGTTAGAAGATGCATAGCCCTACCAACTTCGCGATATGAACCCAAGGCTGTAATTCGAACCCAAGGCTCTCCTGATCTTTTCGGGCGGTAGATTCGAGTGCCGAATTTGCGCAATAGTGCTTTTCTTTCATCAGCCATCTCTTTACGATATCTCCTGATATCATGTTGGGTTCTACTTTCGAAAGCAGGAGCTCTATCTACTGAAATTAGCCAGCCAATTTCATCTCTGAGATTCTTGATATGTATGCCTTTGGGCCCAACCGCTGCGGCCGGATCATCACACTCTAAGATGACTTCTGAGAGGGCAGGATCGAGCCAAATATTACGGACTTCTGCCTCTGGAGGAATTATCTCATTGACCTTCTGTCTAACTTCAGCTTCATCGGCAAGAATACTGGAATGGGGTCTGACAATCACTCTTCTCTTGATATTCTTTGCGATTTTTACAGTTAGTGATTGACCAGGACTACTGAATAACTCAGGTTGTGGCGTAATAATTGCTATAGAACCCGCTTCTAAATCTACTTCATAATCAATATTTTCAGGTACTATCTTTGATACTCTCTGCTTCACTTCGGCTAAAGTCAGTCTCATAAAATCACCATCTAGGTAAATCTCCACCCTTGTGACAACCCTAAATTAGGGTATGCGGCACGAAGCCGTGGAGTGAAAATTCAAAGGTTAGAAAGAAGCTTTGATACTTCGGACTCAGATAATTTCTTGAATCCATCAATAGTAATAACAGCCAAATCCATTCCGTTACCGCTTGCAGCATCTCTTTGAGCGGATGCCAAAAGAGATTTGGCAGCAACCTTCAATGCTTGATTCTCTGTCATTCCATCTTTGTACTGGTCTTCAAGAACACCATACATGTATGGACTTCCCGAACCAGTAGCACAGTACGAATCTGGTATTGCCCCGCCTGCAGAATCAATACTGTAGACACTGGGGCCATCTTTGTCGGTACCAACAATCAGGAGTTGGACATAATGTGGGCGGCCGACTAGAATGTTTGCAGTTAGGGTCGCTGCACCACGTACAGTCATTGGTTGGCTGCGTTTTAGCTCATATAATCGAAGTTCAGCAGCCAATGTGCGAGATAATGATTGTGCATGACCGACTAATCCGGCAGTAGTAAGAGCAACGTTATTGGATATTTTGAACAGTTTCTGGACACTTTTGTTAGCAATAAAATGCCCCATAGTAGCACGATGATCAGCGCCAACAACAACGCCTCCGTCAAATGTAATTCCAATAGTGCTAGTGCCTGTCTTCACAGCGTCAGTAATCACATCCATACCAATTCACCTGCTTGGGAGACATTCCCAGCAATAACCACTCGATTCGGGCCCCTTATCAATCCGACGGGAGGCTGGGATGAAAGGATGTAGTATTTGCATCCCTACATCTGGACCCACTTTTGACCGTATTACTCAAGGGGAATGAACAACGCCATTAAGTCGTGGCGAAAGAGGAGAGAGATGAACCTCGTTGGATTGAGATGCCTAGTTTACCCAATATAAGGGGCGCAAAATCCATTGATGTCGGACAGGATTACCACGATCTAGGGGAATTGTATGTTGATGCCCCAGTAGTTCGTGGTGAAGGAGATGTGATTGTTCGTCGTGCTGTATTAGATGATCTAACTGGAATCCCTCAAATCTTAGACTGGATATCTGATGGAGATATTGTAATTCTAGAAATGAGTCGATTAATTGCTGTTGAAACTGAACTACGGATTGCTGTAGATAGGATGCAGACATTTATTGAAAATGATTTGATGGGTGAATTAGTTCGCATTGGACAAAATCGACTCTTGCTACTTCCGGCATCTTTTGACATTTCAGTGGCTGAAAAATCACGGTTCTGAGGTGCATCAAGATGGAGAGCACTATCGAACAGAATTGCCCTATTTGTCATTCAGAGGCAGGACTGACATTAATTGTCCATAATTCAGAAATCCCTTATTTTGGTGAACACACAGAAATGACACTTGTATGTGACTCCTGTGGATGGAGGCACACCGATTTTATTCCAGCAGAAGGAAAGAAGGCAAGTGCTTGGTCAATGAACATCAGTGAAAAAAATCATCTGAATACACGTGTTGTCCGCTCTTCTTCATGCACAGTTAGAATCGTTGAATTAGGTCTTGAAGTTGAACCCGGCGATAATGCAACAGGCTATATTTCAAACATTGAAGGCGTTCTTAATCGATTTGAAGATGCGATAGGTATTATTCTACGCTCCGCTATGCTTGAAGGAGAAGAAGAAATTGATACTGTTGGAGCATGTCAAGAATTAATTTCAAAGTTGAATTTAATTAAAAATGGAGAAGATATTGCTGAAATTTTACTATTAGACCCGATGGGGCATTCGCAAATTCTCCATAAGGATGCTAAGAATTGGGATTTGAGTGATGAAGAGATTGCTAGCCTAGAAACTGGTCCTCAAATACCGGTGATTGACACCTCTGACTTGACTGAATAATTATTCAAAGTGCATCAGGTGCAAGGAACTCATCCAAACGGTCAGCCCACATATCTTTCTTATCAGACAAATCAGTTAGCCACTCCGTGGCACGATCAATACAGATTTGTTTAATCTCACCTGCCAGTAATCTTCCAGATTCGTATTCTCGAGCAATACGGGTCAACTCTGCATCATCAGACTCGAAGAAGAACTGAAGATATTGGAATGCTACATCCTTGGAACAATCACCACCATGCATTCTATGTTCTTCAACAGTAGGTTGGCCGCCGGAATGTGCCTTCTTCACTTTCTTAGTCATCGATTCGATTGAATCATCCATGAAAATGGTAGTTTCAGGTCGTGAAGAAGACATTTTGTCACCAGTCATCCCTATTGCGAATCGATGATACGTAGAGCATGGAGGCATTAGCCCCATTCCTCCAAGTTGCCTTTCAAGAGAAAGAACACACATCCGAACTTGAGCTATATCCGCTACTTTTGCCCCAGGTATGTCAAGAGTGCCATGCTTAGGATTAGGAATATAGTCTGAGTATCCCATTGGTGCAA
>JASMAJ010000115.1 GCA_030754395.1 Candidatus Thalassarchaeaceae archaeon
TTTACACGACCCCATCCTTCATCGTCATTGGGGATATTTCGAGTTCCCATATCCTCGGCTCCTAGAATAAGTAGAGCCTTGATTAGAGCGCCTTGAGGAGCAGGCCTATTTGCAACTTCCATCAAATATTCTCGTACTAAAGTTGCAGCACCTGCTGCAGCAGGTGTAGCCATTGAAGTACCACTGTATTCCAAATACCAGTCATTATTCAAATTATCAGGGGCATCTGAAGCCTCCTGAGCTCTGCATGACCTGATTCCATCTCCAGGAGCAACTAGATCCGGTTTGATTCTTTCATCATCAGTAGGTCCTCTGCTACTGTAATAGTACATACTATCTGGAGATCCACTACCTCGATTATCATGGCCTCCGATAGTAATCACATTCTTGGCCGTTGCAGGAGGCGTTACACCCGTATATCGGTCATTTCCTGCGGCAAAAAGGACTGTCATCCCGTCATAAGACCAGTACTGATCCCAAGTTGATGTGCGATCATCAGCATCTTCTGACTGGGTTGAATAGGAACCATGTCCACTATGTGAACCCCAACTGTTTGTGTGTAATCGAGCGCCATCGTTGTAAGCAGAATTAAGCATGCTATTTATTCCATAACTATACAATGAACCTTCGTCATCGTCTTCCATCGCTTGAAAGTATAGACTGGCGGCCGGAGCAACACCTGCATATGTGCCACTACTACGCATTCCTGAACCCAAAACTGTACAGGCAACGTGGGTGCCATGCCCATCACTAGGGTCAGCCGTACTCGAATCACCAGGAGTGACTGATGTTCTAGCAACTATTCTGTTACCAAAGTCGCCATGATCATGATCTATTCCAGAATCACCAACTGCTATTGTCTGTCCAGAGCCATCTAAATCTGTAACAAAGTAAGAATCAACAGAATTTATTCCCATCCAGTTTCTTGCATTATCATTGTGAAGTTCAAGCACAGGCAGAGGAGAAATCCAAGCAACAGAAGGATGTTGAGAAATTTTTCCTAAATCAGCAAGGTTAATTTCGCCCCATAATCGACCCTCTTCGGGACTCCAGGCATCGTTCATCCATTCTTCCGAAACCTCTTCTAAAGATGCATCAATACCTAGACCTGGCTCAGAATGTCTCTGCAACTCATCATCCTTCCAACCCAGAATCTCAACCATGATCTTACCCTCATCGACTACTCTCAAAATGGGATCAACGAGGATTCCTACTGGAATATAATGGACGGCTTCAATCACATCGATTTCGGCTAACTTAGAAATCTCTTTCTCATCACCCTGAACGAGGAAACCTGATGGAGGAATTGTAGTTCTAATTTCTACATTTACTGATTCTTCTATTGAAATTCTTGCATCCCAAATACCCACTTCACCATTTACGATTACAATTACTAGATCCGAACGGGTTACTGTCAATGAACTAGGAATATGAACGGAAGGAATCAATCCAATCTCAGTATATACACCGATAGAAGATTCAGCAGTATTACTACGAGTTCTCTCAAATCCTTCGATTATATTTGATTCACCAAGATCTCTGATTGAATCTGGATTGGCTGAAATTTCAATTCTCTTGGTGGCATTATCTAGAGGTAATTCTGATGACGATGATTCATCAATCATTGTCCCACTAAGTGGAGCCATTCCAAGAAGAAGAATTGTTAGAACCAACAACGAGGCTCGCTGAGACATAGAACAGCCCCGAAATACTCTACCTTTCAGTATTCGGGTCAATTGTAACCTCTTGATTCACGACCATAGGTCGTGTTAGAAAAATCGAATAGGAGCCTTATCCGTGAACATTTCTCTAGTCCATTGACCGACTTCATGAGTAAATCTCTCATCATAGGAATCACCCCCATAAGTATAATCAAGAGTAATTTCGATAGTATAATTCTCCCAAACTGATGCACCACTAATTAGTAATTCCAATTCATCTCCTGCTACTGAGGTATGTGCTGGAATCTCTTCAGAAGCAAAACTTGTTCGAGCAATTTCTACCCCCAAATCATCCAAAAATCGAATATCCATGGTGATGTCCTCAATTGATCGTGAACCTTTATTGTTCAACTCAACTAGAACTACATGTCCTGAGCCACCTTGAATATAAACAACATCTACTGAGGTTCGGTCATATGGAACAAGCCATGTGCCGACAATAAAAACAGCACTGAGAATCAACAAAACAGAAATCGAAGCAAAAATCACACGGGTAGGGCGAATAACTTCAACCCTTTCTCCGACTATTTGTAAGATTTCATGTGCCTTTTCAGTGGCTTCAGGAGAATCTTCGCCTTTTGCATTTTTTAACTTCTCAAGTAAACCCATTTTAGTCACCTCCAATGAATGTCACAGTAAGTGTAAGTATAGCCGAAGAAAAAGGCTCAGGAGCAATAATATGATGAGTAGATCCTTCAAACCCAGGAATAAGATTTAGGAGAGATAAGTCGGAAGCTAGACCATTTACTCCAAGACTCGTACCGGTAGGAACCCCTCCTGTAACCTGAGCGTCAAGAAGTACACCTCTAAGATCTAATGTTGTCCCTAATCCTTCTACTTCTGCGGATGCCCTAGCAGAAGCAATAATTCGCCCACCTTGTACATCTTCAATCTCAATTACACTGTATGGGCCTGCAATTTCAACAACATGGATTGTAGCACTACGTAAATTCTCACCTAAAGCCTCCATCTCCTCTAGAACTACTGGAGGAGTAGCCGGAATATTGGTTGTTCGTAGATAAATTCGTTCAACACCATCCCCACCTGATCTAATTGCTAAGCCATAGTCATCCGTTGGTGCGATGACCATTTTATCGGTCATTCCTTCTGCTAAGAGAATTATGTCTCCCCTACTATTGATTGCTCTACCATTGGCTTCAATGTATAGGGACATGCCTTCCTCCGATGCAGAAAAATCAAGAATTGGAGTTCCCTGAAATGCCAGACTCTTAGTGATGTCAAAATTCAAATCTGGTTCAGTTGTAAGACTGATTGAATTTGGAACATCTTGTAAGAATACGGTAGCTGGCCACCATTTACCATGCATCCACTGCATTTGTTGAAGCATTATTGAATCAACAGCAGGACCATCTCGCCTAGACGATTCGGGGACGGTCATGTCTAGAGAAACTGCAGTTCCAATACTAGCTTGCAAATCTATTGATTCGGGAATGTCATTAACAAGAAGTTCAGTTCTTGCTCCGGCTTCTCGATTGATTAGAAGTACGTGAATCCAATCGAGACGGTCTGACATAAAGTAGTGAGTTGAGGTTGTGACTTCTGTGATTCCTCCTGACGTCTCACGTATCTCAAATATTGAATCTATACCAAGAGAAGTAGATTTTCCAACATTTAGTCCATCTAGAGTCAACAATAAATCTTGGCCGTTTACTCCCTCGACATTAATCATAAATTCCGGTCGAACGGGTTTCCAATCCTCCATTCCCAATTGAATAGCCCAATCTTGTCCTTGTTCAGTTGGTAGACGAGTAACGGACAGATCGATTTGAGGAGGGAGTTCAGGCAACCAGCCTCGAACATGGAACCCATCACTAATTCCTGAACTTGCTGAATTGAAAGATATTCCATGGACCCATGGAGGACTTTCTACCGTACCATTACCATGACTGGCATCGAAAATCAGATCAAAAGAACTGTCCGCATCCAACTCAATACCATAAGAGAAAGAACCGTTTCCGTCCTGTTTTCCCGAAGCAATATCAGAGGTTACGCCAGCAAGAACTTGGTTTACTGACTGACCTAGTTCCGCTAATCCTCCGAGGAAGAAAGCGACTCCTGAAACGCCTTGACTAGTATTCAATTCAGGAATATTTAGAGTTCCTTCAGCATCAG
>JASMAJ010000116.1 GCA_030754395.1 Candidatus Thalassarchaeaceae archaeon
AACAGCCAGAGAATGCCACTGAAATCATCAGCGCTCCAATGAGCAACGCCCTTGTCCGCATATGCGCGCCGGTAGTACGACTACGCAATTATCTTGTCCTTGAGCGCACGAGGGTTCTCTCAGTCGTCTTTGGCCCATTTTAACTCTAATCGTATGAGTGCCGCTCTGCATTATCATCGCTTAAGTATTGGAGAAACTCATACTCGTTATCATCGTGGTCATAGAAGTAATAGCGATGGCGGTGGGGGTGATCTAGGTATGTCGATCCTTCTCTGAAACCGGCAGTTAGTAGACGCTCAGCCAAGGACTTAGCATCTGAGACAACAATTCCAATATGATTCAATCCAGGGTGTACGTACGGTTGGTGTGGCCCTTTTTCTGTTGCCCCCCTATCCTCAATACAGATGTAGCAATTATCTGTTCCCACATGAACCCAGCGCTCAGCTTTCTCGCCTTCTCCACTACCACGAATTTGTAACTCTGGCATTGCAGTTAGAAGGAAGCGCACAGTCTCGTCGACATCAGTAGAAGTAATGTTGAGGTGCTCAAGATAAGGTTGCATGAAACCCTGTTGGGGCTTGCTCCTATGAATCATATGTACGGAACTATTTTTACCTATTAGATACGGAATTATATTCATAGGTCGGCGACATGCCGTAGTTTTGACTGAGGGGGTGATGGTTCATTACTAGAAGCAGATTTTCTATGTTGGTGATAGTAGCAGTTTTGCTATTTTCTTCATTGCCACTACCAGTTGCATCGGCGGAGGAGAGCCCTTCTATACAACTTACAATTACTCCACAACAAACAATTTATGACATAGCAGGAAATGAAAGCCGCCAAGAAAATGTCACTTTCTCAGTACTTGGAATTAATATAAATGGATCTGAATCTAATACATACAAGATTAGAGTTGCTGTTCACGAAGAATATCAGACTTATGGAGAAGATGCACTTCTGCTACTTTCAACCAACTTTGACCTGACCTCCAGCGTAAACCTGAATTTCAGCGGGATTGGAGCACATGAGTGGGTAAACGATACAAATTATACAATTTTAGTGCAGCTTCAAGAAAGACCAGCAGACGAAGACCAATATGAAACCATATTTAATACGACCTTCAATTTTTCAGTGGGAGAAATTCCTGAACCACCAAACCCAGAACCAGTACCACTACAGAATCTAGATTTTGATTGTGTGTTGGGTGATGATGGGGTGTGGGATATGATGCTAGATGACTACGGTAATTTAGCAGATCATCCTAGTGTTTTAGGAATTATAGAATGTAGTTTAACCAATACGAATTCAGTTTCAATATTATTTAATTTATCATTTCAAAATCCTTCTCTTTCAGATGGTGCTGGTTTTGATATGACTGGATTTTCCTCTTTCCCGATTAGAATCTCGAATAATAGTACGGAGGGATTTAATCTCTCGCTAGATTGCGGTACACCATCGAATTGTGAAGAGACTAATGGCTCGATTTCAATTGAAGTTGAAATTTATTCTGAAGATGTAACTAATTGGACATCAAATACTAGTCAACAAATTATTGAATATACTATTGAAGAAAATAATACAACAATTACGCCCGGCGTGATTAAGGGATGTATGGATGAAATTGCTGAGAATTTCAATCCCAATGCAACAGAAGATGATGCCTCATGCATATACCCTCGACCACCCGAACCTAGCCCACCAACCTGCCTTCTCTGTAATTTCACTTACAATATCCCAGACCCAGTGTCGGTAAACACTCCTGCGACATTCTCTGCTAACATCACCGGAACAGAGGGGTGGTTTTTCTATGGCAATGCAAATATTTCTTGGGGCTTTGATGGCACAATTATCTATGGTCCTGATGTTGTACATACCTACACAAGTATTCCAAGCGGAGGTACTACGGATGTTGTTGTCTGTGTTGTTTTCTCTGATGGGGTAGAACGTTGCCAAACAACCACAATTACAGTCAATCAGTCACTAACTGGATATATCGGTCAATCTGGTTTGCTAGAACCAATGATTTCAGATAACGTTGGGGGGATACATTTTGATGCTACAGCATTAGGTGGTCTTGCACCATATTCATTCGAATGGCAGTTTGGTGATGGCAACTCATCAACTAGCAGTTCTTTGGTATACGAATTTGCTGATTGGGGGATTTATGACGTAACCCTAGTAATTACCGATGCACGAATGGATACTGTTAATTTGCAAACACAAGTAGAAATTAAAAATTCACAAGACCCAGGAGATGATCCAACAATTGTAGATAAGGAAAATGTTTCTGAACCTGAAGTCACTCCCTTCGGAGCAGTTGCTACTGGTGGTGGGACATTGTTGTTGGTAATGCTTTCAAGACACAATTCAAGGAAGCAGAAGGAGAAAATATTGGTGGCTGCTAGAGCTAAACTCCAAAATGCAGGTATGGGTAATGAAGAAACTCTTGGAGTTGACGATTTCGAGGGTAATTGGGATTAATCATTTCCTGCTAACCGTATATGTTCGGTGAGCAGTTCAACGAGGAAATGACGTAGCAAATTTTGTGAATACGTGGCCTCTAACCACTTTCCTGCATCTAATTGCAGCCGCTACTTGGATTGGCTCAATGCTTTTCTTCGTATTCATCCTCGTTCCGTATTCAAAAAACCGATATGATAGAGAAGAATACATAGAATTCCTCAATGATATTGGAATGAAATTTCGTTGGCTAGGTTGGACATGCTTGTTCACAGTGGCAATCACAGGAGCCTTTCTTTCCGACATCATCTCTGGTTGGGAAGCATTCACCACTCCCGACGGTCATTCAAATCCCCCTGCTAGCACCATAGCATGGAAGATGGTAGGGGGTGTAGTTCTCTTCATATCTGCCGCACTTCATGACTTCCGTTACGGGCCTAGGGCTATCGAGTGTATGAAACAGAAAGGAGATTGTGATGAATCTAGAAAATTACGAGGCAAGGCATCTAATTTTGGGAGATTTAATCTCATCCTTTCAATTATCATCTTCTGGCTTGGGGTATCGGTTATTCGAGGGCCAATTTTTTGATTATCTAAAACCACACCAAAGTGTAGATTCACTTTGGGGGATGACCCGGGGGGGTGGATCTACTTTCGAGTGGCCAACAACATCTCCACTGCCTAGGAATAACTTCGATGAACTTTCTAGTGATGGAAAATTGATGAATGCCCCATCAATTGATTACGGAGATGGGGAAGGCGTTAGCCTGATAGGTAATAGTCGTGTCATTCAATCTAGTCACAATATTGGGAGGTGTGTAAATTACTCAGGCAGCGCTATCTAGATTGCTAGTTATGGGGCTTGAAGCCCTAGGTCCTAGGTCCCAAAAAATCGTAACAATAATTCTGTCAGGCTTACTTCTGTGGGGGGATTGGATTATTTTCATGCACATGACTGAGGACTTAACTGATTTTTCAGAAACAGGCCCAATTATGTTCATTGGGACAGTGGGGATTGCTCTGGTGTTTGCAATAGGCTATACGATTTACACATTTTTCCAACAATAGCCACTTTGAAGGTAAAATCGTTGAACCAACTCGGTTATGGGCGCAATCCTGTTCTCAGGGGGCGACATGAACCGAATTGTAGGCTATCGGCTACTGGCGCTGTTAGCAGTATTGGGTGTTGTAGCAACAGCCTACAACAGTGCAATTCTAATCGATTATTTCTCGGCTGATGTGGATGAATCACCAGATGAGGAAATTATCTATGATGATATGGCTATGGCTGAGAGCGATGATGATGGAGATGCAAGTGGGGGTGAAGCGCCTGAATCATTAGATGCAGCACCAGAGGCATCAGATGAATTAGCAG
>JASMAJ010000117.1 GCA_030754395.1 Candidatus Thalassarchaeaceae archaeon
TACTAATCAATCTATCAGGAACTCGGTGTTGCTTGGCATTTCCTAATGGGCTCAGGCGTTTTTTCCCATCCCAACCTGTAACTTCAATACTCTCCACGCTGCCTCCTCTCTCAGCTAATGATAAACATACTAAAAGCAGACAAGATTCAACAGATCTTTCATCCCACCCCGTTACGTCGATGAAGAAATCGGTAGTCGATTTCGTCACAGTAGTATGATCTCCATTAATTATAGGTGGAAAAGAGAGAATATCATCATTTGAGTCAAGGATAACTGGAAATGCATCTAATCCTTCCATCAGATGAGCATATTCAACGCCTTTTGGATGCTTGGAAAGAATTTGACTAATACTCATTTTATTATCCATCGCCAAAGGTTTGAACTCATGAGAACCGGGTACTGTGGCTACCTTGAATGGTGGTTTCAAAGTAGATAAATCATGAACACCAATCGATGCGAATTTTCTTTTCCTCCCTATGCTGAGGTGGAGTTTTTCCTGATGTTCCATTAGTGATTGAATGAATTCATCCTTCTGCTCTAGTGTCTCTCCGGTGTTTACACCGCGAACTATGGCACCAAGTATTACTGGTCGAACATGTTCTAAACTATTATCAACTTTCATTGAGATTCCACTATCGATTACATCCAAGAATGGTTTTTGATTCTCTGAATGTAGAAATGCTCGAGCAGCTCGGGCCATAGTTTCGTGGCTAAGAAGGTCTGGGCGATCCGGAAAAACTTCAATTTCAACTTCATTCTCATCAGATTTTTCTACCACACAACCTATCTGAGAGAGTCTAGAAACCCAATTTTCAGGATTATGACTAATTCCATGATTACTCTGGATGGATTCAAGAATACTATGTTTTAGAATAATAGTTGGCAATATCTCACCTCACTTATTCAGCCACATAGGGAGAGGTCTATCGTATCCAACTAGTCTTAATCCCGAAATCGCTGCAGTCTCGTAATCCAGTGCTCGCAGATTTTTCCTGTTGATTTGAGACATGTCTGAAATCCCCAATTCCCTCATCCAACCTCTTAGGGTTCCGTCAAGCAAGTGAATTCCACTTTCAATATCATCATCTGCAGGAGGTGCAACAATTCCTGAGCAACCTGCAGCTTTGACAATTAACAAATCTTTAGCTGAGGGGGGATCATCAATTTCAAGGAAAACACAACGTCCTTGATTAATAATATTCATTGCTCTCGCGGCTAATCCAATCGATGGAAGAGTCGCTGCTGCCCTAGAACCACCTGGTGTAGCCGCATCAACAATTGCTCCATCAAGATCTAATTCAACAATCAGTCTGAAAAGGTGTTCCACTCTAGATACACTATCTTTCAAGAAGACTAGTGAATTATCATTCATTCTACTATAGAGTGAGACTAGCAATGCTTCAATTTCTGCATCATTGAGCGATGATTGACAACTTAAATCAAGGACCATACCAGCGCAATGGCCTATTTTCTCTACCGCCTCAATAATATTATCTTCATTTACCATCATTAAATCGTTACTCCTAGGTTCTGAAGTAACAAGGCCCGGTTGGGCGATGCCATATGTCCCTGTTGCTGCAGTCATGCGCTTAGATTCTACAATCCATGGGATTGGTACAACAAGGCCGTTTTCATCCAATCCCGAGGGTAGAATTAGAGTTTCTGTATCTAGCGTTGCCGTATTTGAAAGTCGTTCTCTACCAGACGATACTAATCCTATACCCTCAAATCCTTCTGTAATTGAATATTCAGGAGTTTCCCCTAGAGGCGGTGAATCTGTAGAGGGTATAATCACTAATGCATCTGAATCGAGCTGAAGTCCATGCGGTTCAAGAATTGATGCTAATTCCTCCAATTCATTATCAAGTATGCTCCTAATAGTTGCTCCTTCACCTGGTGGTGGGCAACTCCCAGCCACAAAGATCCGCCCCCCTGTCATAGCGTGCCCAGGTTCCGAATCAGTGTTGCCTAAAATCACAATAACTCCTCCTTCCATACCAGCGCCAACTTTCTTTCCAGCTTGTCCTCGAATCACAATCTGGCCATCACGCATTCTAGAACCAGCATATCCTCCGGCAGAGCCTTGGATGAATATTTCACCACCAGTCATTCTATGCCCTACACGTTCACCAGCGTCTCTTTCGACCGTAATACGTCCTGTGGATTGAAATGCCCCTAGCATAGAAGTGCAATTGCCTTGTAATGTGAATGTGCCTCCATCGTTCATTGCACCAGCACATTCTCCTAGATCACCAAGTAAGAGGACTCTTGAATTCTTAGGCAAATGAGTTATGACGCCAATTTCACCTTTCTTTGGTTTTTCATCTCCTTGCTTCCCCCATCCTATTCTAACAAGCAAGTCTCTCTCAAGAGCCTGTTCAAGCATCTTATCGAGATCACGATTGAGTTTAACACTCTTTGCCGTGACGTCGCGCATGGTAATCTCAACCCTCGACGGAGTGGTCACAGTCTTCATTATGACGGGTCATCAAACTCTTGTGGTTCGATTCTGAAGCAATGTCATATCTCTCATTCTTTTATTGTTTACAGAGAGCATAATTGATAGAGGTCGGGCGAGGACGGAAGATTGCCCAAAAGGGCGCGTGATGAGGTCATGGGACAAATCAAGGTCGCTATCAATGGTTTTGGAACAATAGGGAAGAGGGTCGCTGATGCAGTTGATGCTCAGGATGACATGAAGGTAATTGGCGTCACCAAAACCGGCCCCTCTTTCGGCTGTGATCTTGCTGTAAAGAAAGGATTTCCTCTTTACTGTACTTTTGATGACGAAGGTCGAATTGCGGCATTTGCAGAACAAGGTTATGATTGCAGGGGAGGGCTCTCCGCGCTTCTTGCAGTAGCCGATATTGTAGTTGACTGCGCACCTGGAAAGATGGGGGCTGATAATCTAGCAAAATACAAGGCTGCTGGAGTTAAACACATGTTCCAAGGCGGAGAGAAGCATCAACTAACCGGATTATCATACTCCTCCTGTGCAAATCATAGTGAAAATCTCAATGCAGAAGGTTCCCGTGTCGTATCATGTAATACAACCGGTCTTTCTCGAACTCTTGTGCCATTGTTTGAGCATTGTGGGTCTTTGAAAGTAGAATGTACAATGATTCGTCGAGCTGCAGATCCTGGAGACTCTAACAAGGGCCCCATTAATGCAATAAAACCCGTTCTCAAAGTCCCAAGTCACCACGGTCCTGATCTAATGACTGTAAAACCTGAAATTGAAATCAATTCACTAGCAGTAGCAGTCCCTACAACAATTATGCATGTTCATTCAATTATTGCAGATTTACCTGAAGGCCATGGTTTGACTACTAGTTCCATAATTGAGATGTGGAAAAACCGTCCACGACTCATCGTAATGAATGGTGTTGAGAATCGAATTACAACAACAGCAGAGGTCATGGAAATGGCCAGAGATATTGGCCGGAAATGGGGCGATTTGCATGAGATTTTTGTTTGGGAAGATGGCGTCAAATTAATCGATAATCGTCTATATTATTTCCAAGCAATTCATCAAGAAAGTGATGTAATTCCGGAAAATATCGATTGCATTAGAGCATTGATGGGCACTGAACCTGATTGGGAAAAATCAGTAACCAAAACCGATGCTGCGATTGCTCGATATTATGGTCTATAATCGTAATAATTCGTTCTTTTTCTGTTATTGACCTAAAGGTCAAAATTGGTTAACGGTCAAAAGGGTCGCAAGAGTGCGCCTCAATATGGGCGACAAGCGTTTGGTACATGTCGTCCTCATAATGCTTGTACTGAGCGGCTGGGGGTCTGGTGTTGCTAGTGCTAACTCTGCGGTGTC
>JASMAJ010000118.1 GCA_030754395.1 Candidatus Thalassarchaeaceae archaeon
AAGAGAGCAACAGGGACTAGGAGCCTAGCTCTCCAGCGAGGGTCCTCAATCGCTTTGGCAATGTAATAGTAAGTACTCTCAATTCCTCGCGATTGTCTTACAATAACTTTCTCGACATGTTCAACTCTTACTCTAGAGGTTACAATTGGCATAGACGCCTCATCTTCAGCACCATCAGTAACTAGGACCGCGGAGTCCGGCTGGAATTCTTGAATCACCTCATCCAATTGACTGGCAATTGCACGATCCGAACGAGGGCCAACTCGTACATCACCAGTTAGAATTGCAATTTCTACTTCATCATTACCTTCAGCACGTTCAACCAATCTGTCATGGTGATGTAGTGCTCCAAGTATAGCATTAGTATCGGATTCTTCCGGATCTGCAATCCCAAGTTTTAGAGCGGCAGTTAATGTAGCCTTGCGGCCAATCACCGGCCCCCTAATTCCAGCCTTTACGCCCAAATCATTGTCCCTGTCAATGCTCAAGACGAGTGTTCTAACCAAGCACAATACCTCCGGTATGGATTGCGAGGATAGTCACTCCTCTATGAAGAATCTTCCATCTTGGATGGTTCTGCCGCACCTTCGGTGCGTTTTTGAGTCCCATCATCATCTTCGGTATTGACTCCTTCTTGATATCTTCTGCGTTGCTTTGCTCGAAGATATTTCAGAGGATGAATCATCCATTCTTGATCGCATAATCTATCCTCACCTTGGCTCACAGGACATCTTGCTCCGGTTTTCAGAGCCTGGCATCCATGTGGTGTGTATTGCCGCTCGTAAATGTGGTTGACTTGATAGGTTGTAGTTTCTTGATTGTAATCAGGAGCACTAGCAAAAAAGGAACTAGTAATCTCCGGAGTATGCCCCATCGCTCTTGACATTGCGGCTAGGAACACCCTGCCCGTATGATTGACATTGATTCCTTGTGATAGTTCTGCTACAGCAGATTCGAAACAAGGTGGCCAATCTTCACGAACTGCTGCTGACATCGGCATATCGGCCTTTACACGTTCACTCAAGAGTCCAAGAATACGGTCGACAGGATCAGCAAAGAGACCCGCAAAAGCATCATCCATCTTTGACATTCGTTCGACGCATTGAGCAGTCATTGACTGCCTAACTCTCTCTTTCAATAGCCTTGCAGTACGCTGGCGACTGGTTTCACCGACACCCGCATCCATCCTCACCCAGCCATCTTTTGTAGCGCGATTCACAAGTCTCCAATAACTCCCAGAAATTTTTGGACAGAGTTCTATGAAATCAACCATGGGGACGAAGTAAACAATTTCTGTAGTTCCCGCTACTGACTCTGAGTGAATATCGCTAAGGTATGTTCTTGCAATGTCATCAAAATTTTCACTATCCATTCCGAATAACAAATCAGCTCGGCTAGCTTCCCCTTCAACCCAGCGATTCAACAACCGATCTTCAAACGAGGCACAGACAATCAACATCGCATGTAGGTAAGACAATGTTTCAGTCATCCTTCCTAATTCAGAAGAGAGATCTAAGGTTGTTGCAGCATCGATTCCTTCTTTGTGAGTCACTGCTTCTACTAGCCTTAGACTTCCTTTGGTTCGCACATCTTCTAACCACGGTTCTTCAATCAATCCTTTCACATCTATTCCATTACCACTAAGTTGATTTCTAATGTATTCTCTACCTTGTGGTAGAAATGGATATCTGGCCAAAACAGACTCATCTTTGATGACTGGAGGCACCAGCGGCATAGGCATTGTAGCAGCCAATGGGTCGAGAGGGTATTTCAAGACTCACCGAATCCTTCCACTGGAGAGGAACCAATGGAACGAGCTTCTAGACAACTCCTTGCAGTTGATCAGAGAGTTCTAACAATACAAGACGAAGTCCGCGATAATTTTGGATGGGAGTTAGAAAAAGACACTGAAAGTGCTTTGTTATTGCTTAATTCTGTGGAAGAATTTGATGTTGATTCCTGGACAAGGTCTCGACGTGCTCAGACAGTCGCTAGTCTATATCGTCGCATGGTTTTGAGACCGGCAGAAGTAGTGATTATTGGTGCAGCAATTACAGTCTCAGAAGTCGAGAAAATATTGCAAAATAACAATCTCTTGATTGTCGCAGATGGTGCAGCAGGAGTTCTAGAGGAATTGTCAGATTCACAATCCGAGCGCATGTGGTCTCGCCTTGCTTGCTTAGTAAGCGACGCTGATGGAGGGAGAGGCACTATTGCTGCTGTCAAAAGAGGCGTTCCAATTATTCTCCACGCACACGGAGACAATCAAGAGGCTTGGTCTGAACTACTCAGTTTAGCCGCAACACAACGAACGCCTCCACCGCTAGTTTTGACGCATCAAACGCCAGAATCAATTGATGGTATGCACAATCCAGGAGGATTCACCGATGGAGATAGAGCGGTATGTTTTGCCCGTTCCTTAGGAATACCAAGAGAAAGAATCACCCTTCTAGGGACGAGGACGGATATCGTAGGAAAATGGTCAGGGGCAACAAATCCCGAGGTGAAATTGGTTAAGCTTCAGTGGATGTCAAAGGTCTTGCAGTATCTTGGTTTTTTAGTCTAAAGAAAATCGCCGAGGGTCATTACAGTTACAGTATCGTCATTGAACAATGAATCGACACTATCTGACATCCAATCAACTCGTTGTTTCGTATAGAGGTTAACACCGTAGTTCTCAATAACATGTCTTGTGACTTTTATGTACTTACGAACTGATCCTTCTGAAACGGTCAGTACAACATTTCCAGCACAAATCGAAGAGTCATCGCCTCTTCCATTCGTCAATCCTCTCTCATTTTGCTTATGTTGTATGCATTTTCCCGCCAAAGGAATTCGGCGATAGGAATGCCCACAGCGAACACAGCGTACTTTCTGTCGAGTAAATGCAACTAGATTACCTCTAAGGTCGGGTAGGAAATGAGATTCAATGACTTGACTTGCAACGCGTGAAACATCAACACATCGAAGTATACTGCCGAGTGCTGATTGAGCATTCATTTTGTCAACCATAGTTTCCAATGTTTTGTACGATGAATTTGTTGGTCCACTATCTAATGGCCCCGAGTCATGTGTCCATCCATATCCTCTGACATCTCCAATTGTACCGAGTCTATGTTCTACAATTTCTATTTGGGATTTTATTTCAGCAGGGTGAGGTTGTTCTTGAGTGGATTCATAGAATGAACGAGGATATTGCCAAGAGCAATCCACATTCAATGCCTCTTTATCTATTTCAGAGGGATTGAGGCGAGTTGTAAGAACGAGAGGAGCATCCATCCGCCCTCCTCTATTTGCTGGAAGGATAAATTTGGAGAAATTTAGCAGACCATCCATTAGCATCATAATACTGTCTTCATCACCATCGCAATTGCGTCTTTTGGCAGCATGAAATAGAGGGTGAGCATAACCTGCTGAGGCATCAGTCCAACCGATTATTCGACATAAGACTCCTCCTGATGTGTGAGGGGCTAATCCAATTGCTAGATTACCTACTAGATCATTCTCATTTTCAATATTGTAAAATGGCTCCATATCATATAATCGAGTCAATTCATCATCTACAAAGTCACATGTCGCTTTGAGGTGTTCGACGGCCCGACTTGAGGGGATGAAATCTTGTGGGAATAATTCGAGAATTTGGTCATCATGAGTTAGTGGAGCACCGTCAACATCGTGCGTGTAACCGAGTGTAGAAAGAATCTCCCAAGAGGTGTGTATTTCACTCGGTTTGAAGTGTGTAACTGGGACATCTATCATGTCATATCTAGCAGTACCATCTCTGAATACCGAAAGATTATACTTTGC
>JASMAJ010000119.1 GCA_030754395.1 Candidatus Thalassarchaeaceae archaeon
CTTCTCCACCTTCGGACTATTCTGCGCCGCGATGATTGGGCTGTCACTGATTGCGAGTATGATACTGACTCCGGCGGTGCTGGGCCTACTGCATCGCAAATCACTTGTCTCGGAGAAGAAATTGAGTGAGCGATTGAATTAATTCCCGAATAGGATAGGATTAGTCATGGGATTGGGTTGGTGCTGCTTTCGTAACTATGCCGGACATGCAAAAGAAATTGGCGGAGACGTGTCCTATGAGTATCCTCGATTCTTTCTAAAACCTGCCAGTGCACACGTTGAAGCAGATGAAAATGGGAACAATTTCATCGAACTTTTACGTGCTGATGAGCATATTGATCATGAGGTTGAGATGGTAATTCGTCTAGGTCCTAATTTAGAGCCTGAAGCGATGTGTGTAGGTTGTGATACAACTAATCGAACTAGACAGAGTCATGCCAAAGATAAGCGCTGGCCTTGGACAGAAGGAAAGGCATTCAGAGGTAGTGGAGTACTTGGCACATGGGCTCCTTACAATGATACAATAATGCAAGTCAGTTTATCGGTTAATGGAGAAATGCGGCAGGATGATTCAACTTCACTAATGATTCACAGCGTTGCTGAACTGATTGAACATCTCAAGGATTGGTATGACCTCACTCCTAGAGACTTGATTTGGACTGGAACACCAAAAGGAGTAGGGAAAATGCATATTGATGACAGAGTTGAAGCAAGCTTAGTAGATTCTGCTGGTAATGTGATTAGTAAACTCTCAGCCATCTGCCGAGTAGGTGAATGACTTCTTGTCAAGTGAGGAACTCGCAACTCCATGGGCGAGGAGGGGCGACGCATTACGGATGCGTGGCTAATCGATCATGATGGAGTCACTCAGCGTGGCGATTTTATACTCGATTCCGATGGTAGTTATAGTACTAGCAAAGGCGACGAAGATGTACTCGAGACTATTGATGGAAGTAACCGATTGATTACACGGTCTTTCCAAAACTGGCACACACATCTCGCTATGACTCTGAACAGAGGGATGGGCGAAGGATTACCACTAATGGAATGGTTGGAGAAATCCATATTCCCTGTCGAAAAGAATCTCACACCCGAACTCATTGAGATAGGAACTAGAGCCGCTGCGGCTGAAATGATTGCAACAGGAACTACATTTGCCTGTGACATGTATTTCCACACCGAGACAATTGGCAATACATTGGCAGAGTCTGGAGTAAGAGCAATTCTTTGTGGTCCGGTTACGGATGGCTTGACACCTAACTTTGAGGAAGGTTCAGGAGATGCACTTCGACATATGGAATCACTAATCAAAGGAGAAGGGCCAAGACCTGGAAGGATTGAGTACGGTATTGGAACACACTCCGTTTATGTTTGCGATGAAGAAATCCTACACAAGGCATCTGATTTAGCAAAGAAAACTGAATGCACACTTCAAATTCACACCTCTGAAACTCGAAAGGAAGTGGCCGACTGCCATGCTGAAACTGGAATGTATCCCATCGAATATCTAGACTCACTAGATTACTTCACAGATGGAACTACTGTATGTGCTCATTGCGGATGGGTCACTAAGAAAGAAATGAGGATTCTAGCAGGACACGATGCTCACGCAGTACATTGCCCTACCTCAAATCAAAAACTCGCTTGCGGTGGAACTATGTCGTATCCTGCAATGAAAGACGCTCAAGTTGATGTTCGTCTTGGAACAGATGGTTCGGCTAGCAATAACTCGCTTGACATGCGGGCTGAGGCAAAGGCTGCTAGTTTAGTTCAGAAACATGATCACTGGGATGCTCGGGTGCTTGACCCATTGGAAACTTGGCAACTTGCAACTAAGGATTCGAAAGACTGGATTACTTGGAATTTAGATGATATCAGAATGAGGCCATTTGGAAGAGATGGGCGACGACTTCTAGCAAATGTCCTCTATTCAGGTGGTTCAGTATTGGATGTGTTTGTCGATGGGGAAGAATTGCGCCGCGATGGTGTGACCCTTACCTTGGATGAGAAGGCGGCTGCAGAAGCAATTGAGATTGCTGCTACGGATTATTATTCAGAATTATGAATAATATGAGTGCCGTTAATCAATAATCTCAAGGATGGAATAAGAAGGCTGCACCAAGAATTGCATATGAACCTAGTAGCATAGCACCTTCAAGCCAATTTGACTTGCCATCTTGAGCAATCAAATTGGTGATCATAACTGCGAGGAACACAGATACTGTTTCCAATATTCCAAATTCAAAGGTTAGTGGCACATCTAGGAGCCAAGCAATTACGACCATTAATGGGGCTACAAAAACAGCGATTTGAGTAGATGATCCTACTGCTATTGCAAATGAAAGGTCCATCTTGTTCTTTGCAGCAACTGAAACTGCGGTGAAGTGTTCTGCTGCATTTCCGAATAGGGGCAGCAATATTACGCCGATGAATAGATGTGGTAGACCAACGTCATCAGCAGCTGATTCGACTGAATGAACTAGAATTTCGGCCATCCAAGAGACAAAAATTGTAGCTAGTACCAGTAATCTGATGGCATCCTTTTTTGTCATCTCAGGTTCTTCATTGTGAGAGCCATCTGTCGCGAATAGATGAGAATGTGACTTGAATTGGAAGTAAAGGAATAATCCATAGAGAGCCAATAGAATAAGGGCTGCTAGATGACTGAGATTCTTCACACCTAGAGAACCCTCATCTCCGGGTACCGCTTCATGAAACACAGTGGGGATTACCAGAACCATGACTGCTAGCAGCAATAATGAACCATTTGAACTAACTTGGGTCTCCGAAAATTCTTGTTCCTCAAAATGAATTCCACCCCAAACGAACGCCAAGCCTAATACTAGCAGAAGGTTACCTAGGATGCTTCCAATCAAACTTGCTTGAACCAAATGCACCATCGTCTCGGCGGTCTCAGAGCCTTCTGGAGTACCGTTCTTAATTCCTTCATATGCAGCAAAAATAGCAAAAATGGCAATGATGAATTCAGCGGCATTTCCAAAGGTTGCATTCAACAGGCCTCCTAATGACTCTGATGTTCTCAGAGCAATTTCTTCAGTGGCTCTTCCCATCAAGAAAGCCAATGGCATTATAGAAATCATGGATGTGAAGAAAGCAAGTGTTGAGTCATGTTCGATGTATCTGAAATAGCAAGTTAGAGGGATTGCCAGAAGTAGAATATTCAGTTTAGTCTCTCGAGGATCCAACGCCTTCATCACACTGACCGACTCACTCATGTGCCTACGCGAGCGAAACAAACTGGTCAATGTTACGCTTCCCCATCGGTGCGTTCATTCGTTCTTTACGGGGCGGAGGAATCGTGAGCACCCCCCCCCGAATAGCACTGACTGGGACACCAGGCACAGGAAAATCGACGGTTGCAAGGCTACTGAGTGCTTCTGGATATAGTATCATCAGCGTCGAAGAACTAGCAGCAGCAGCAGGTGCTCTAGATGAAATCGATAAAACAGATAATGCTAGGCCTGTTGACATCGAATTATTGCTCAGTTACCTAAACAAATCGTGGAAATCACTACCACAAGAACCAGTGATAATCGACGGGCATCTATCACATCATCTTCCAACCGATGCCGTAGTTGTTCTTCGATGCGAGCCAGAAACATTGCGTACCCGACTTGAGCAACGCGACTATTCCGAAGCGAAAATAATGAGTAATGTAGAGTGGGAACTCTTAGGTGGGGCGTGGAATGAAAAACAAGGTAATTCAGTTTGGATGGAATTCAATACAACCGATACGAGTGCAGAAAGGGTTGTTGAGGATATTCTCAATTGGATTTCAGAT
>JASMAJ010000011.1 GCA_030754395.1 Candidatus Thalassarchaeaceae archaeon
CATCTCAACGCAAATTCTTGGTGTTTCTGTATCTTCAACCAGCACCCAGAGGGGGTCAATGGAAGTGGTCACTCCTGTTGGTTGGAATACAATTGAATGCTCATCGACATGGCCATCTACATCGATAAGAATGATGAGCCTGAATGCTTGCTGACTAGCATCAACCGTTCTAGAAAGGTTGAATGAAACTTCTTCAGGAGAGGCTTGAGAGACGTCGTCAAATCTGCACACTGCTCTTTCATCAAGACATTCAGATTCTATTTGCCAATCCCCTAATGGATCTCCTTCAACACGCATCTGTAGCCAACCAGAAACCAAAGCGATACCTGATGGCTCAAGTATCAACTCAAACTCAACCTGCCCGTCCTCGAAGAAGACTAACTCATCCCAATCGTCTGTCGAAAGTCCGCCATCCCATTCTGGAACTTCGAAAGTTGGATTCATCCCAGGAAACCCAAGAAGTAGAACAAAGACCAGTATTGCGCTAAATTTCAGACGAACATCATCAGAAATTCCTTTTGCCACATCTACAACTAGTGGAGAAGGGGTATTCTCAGGACTGAAACGCCTCATAGCTGCTATTGCGCCAATAAGAAGCCAAGGCCAGTATTCTGTATTGACAAAAATTAGTACCATAGCTGCAAGAGTTGCTATGAAAACAGGAGTTTGTTGCTCTGGGTTTGACATTTCTCTTGGGCCTATTATCGAGTATAGTAGGCGGTCCCCTGGTAAACCGGGAATTGGGAGAAGTAGCGTCCAACCAACAAGTGAAAGACCAATTCCCGCTAAAGCGGAAAGATGGGGCCACTGAAGGCGTATCGTCAAATCCTCACCAAGCCAATCAAGCGATAGTATTGAGATCAGGGGATTATTCTGAAAAGCGATAGGAATCTCATTTAGAATAGGCGGCTCAGAGGATGTTAAACTCAGTCCGATTAGAGTTAGGATAGTTCCAGACAAGAATAGCGTCAATGGCGCAACAAATTCAATCATACCCAGAGATTTTCGGTCAGGCATTGGTGTCAAGTCTGCTCTACGTTGACTCAATAATCCGGCAATCCCGAATGGCCAAATTGGAGAAACTATCGGAAACGCAATGGGAACAATATGACCAATTTCTATTCCAAAGTGAGCTGCAGTACGCTTCCGGATGTCGCTTGCCAAAAACAGCACAAACATAATTGGCAAAGAGAATTGGATTATCGAATTCAGCAAAATATCTTGATCAAAACTTGCCGAATCGGGATTGAATCGTAATTGCCAGGTAGAACCTACCAGCGTTAGGAATCCTGCCATCATTGACCATACAGCAAAATTTTGCCATTTCGGAATCATTGGTTCTGAAATGGGATAAGGAGCAACAGAGAGAATATTTGGTTTTCCTTCATCTAACATTGCAAGCCACCCTAACTCTTCTAGATGAGAGTTAATTTCGGCTAGAGCATCACTATCGGATGTATTTCCTCTTGCCTGAGCCTGCCAAGCAATACCTGCCGCTACTTCTTCACCCAATACGAAGTGCCTCTCAAGGACATATTGGAGCAACTCTTGCTGATTCCATGCATGATGGTCTAGAACTAAGGGCTCATGCTCAGACATCTGTTCAACCACCTCCGGTGGTTGCGAACTTGGACACTCACCTATCAATCCGCGCTAGGCATAGACTGAGAATAATCACTTGTTCTTGAATCGCTTCAGGCGGAAGGTTTCTTCTCTTTCCATTTCCTCTAAACGAAGTTGAATAAAGGTCTGTGCTTCCTTCATCTCAGGTATTACCTTGAACTCTAGAGCATTGACTCGGCGCTTAGTTGCCTCAATTTCTTCCAAAAGGCGCTTGAGAGTTGCTTCCATTTCAGCAGCCTTAACTATGTTTGCAATAAGATTGGAGTAAGCATCTGCAGCCTCATCAATGTAAGGAGAACCACCTATCAGACCAGTACCCCTGTCCTCGATTGTTGAAGTCAAATTCTCTCCGACTACCTTCGGCACCACTACGCCCATTATGTTTCGAGGAGATACCTCGACAAAAGGGGATGCAGAGTTGGCAATCGCTGCACTCTTGACCACTAGACCACCTTCGATAGAACTAGCAAGGCCGATTGCCTCAACGGCCTCACGGTAGGTGGCTACAAGTTCTTCACGAGCAGTAATCATCTCTGAAAGCAAAGTGCGGAATTCATGGAAAAGTCCGTCGCGCTTCATCTTCAGCAGATTGTATCCACTAGATGTTTGCTTGATTCGACGCTTGAGGTTAATCAGCTCAGAGCGGGTCGGTTTTATGTCGAGTGCCATACTGTTTCACCTCCTTCATCAAATCACAAATTGGAGTTTTCACTCTTTCTTCTCGGTTGGGTGATACTTGTCAATCCACTTTTGGTCTAGACGAACTAGATACTTTGTATCGATGTTCGACAATAATTCCCAAGCATAGTCAAGAGTCCCTTCGCCGATTGAACGATCTTCATCGCGTCCCTGTCGTAGGAATTGATTCTCAAAAATATCAGAGAACTTCAGCAATTGAAGGTCACGCTCATTTAGCGCATCTTCTCCGACAATTGCAACCAAACCACGTAGTTCACGGCCCTGTGCATATGCTGCATAAAGTTGGTCGGAAACAGACTTGTGATCCTCTCTAGTCTTATCAGGCCCAATACCTGCGTTCATCAGTCGACTGAGCGAAGGTAGAACGTTGATTGGAGGATAGATACCCTTCTGGTGCAACTCACGGGAAATCACAATTTGACCTTCTGTGATATACCCTGAAAGATCAGGGATTGGATGGGTGATATCGTCACCGGGCATAGTCAAAATTGGGAATTGAGTGATTGAACCCTTCTTGCCCTTAACAAGACCTGCACGCTCATAGAGCATAGCCAAGTCAGTGTACATGTAACCTGGATAACCACGTCGACCAGGAACCTCTTCACGGGCTGCACCGATTTGACGCAATGATTCACAATAATTTGTCATGTCAGTGTAAATGACGAGAACGTGATAATCGTGCTCGAATGCAAGGTATTCTGCTGCAGTAAGAGCAAGACGAGGAGTAATCAATCGCTCGACTGCTGGATCGTCAGCTAAGTTAACGAAAAGGCAAGCGTTCTCGAGTGCACCAGTTCGCTCCAAATCGTGAACGAAGAAGTTGTACTCTTCTGCTGTGATTCCCATTGCACAGAAAACTACGACGAAATCATCATCGCTACCAACAAGCTTTGCTTGTCGAGCAATCTGAAGTGCGATATCGTTGTGTGGAAGACCTGCTGCACTAAAGATAGGCAACTTCTGTCCACGAACTAGAGAAGTACAAGCATCAATCGCTGAAATCCCAGTTTGGATAAACGCTTCTGGACTCTCACGTGAGTAAGGGTTGATTGCAGCACCGATAATGTCTGCCATCTCGTCGGCGACGATTTCTGGGCCACCATCACGAGGGCGGCCTGCACCATCGAGAATTCTACCGATTAAATCAGTTGAAACTGGTAACTTGAAAACATCGCCCATGAACTTGACACCGGTTTGTCGATCGACGGATGCAGTTCCTTCGAAAACCTGAACGATTACTTGATCGTCTGAAGTATCGAGAACTTGGCCATTTTTCATGGTGCCATCAGATAGGCGCAATTGTACGATTTCTCCAAATGCCACTGGTTCAGTTTTATTCAGGAACACAAGAGGCCCCTTAACGTCAGTAATTGTGCGGTATTCTTTGCCACTCATTCAGTTCGCCTCCATTGTTGCAGAAATCTGCTTATTCATATCATCGAGAAGCCCTTCGATTTTCTCAGCATATCCTTCTGCGAATCGGCCGCGCATCAAATCTGAGCGCGCTGGAACATTGACAACATCTTCTAGCATTGCACCACCAGCAAGGGCTTTCTTCGATTCTTCTTGGAAGGAAAGAATCGCCTTTGCCATTGTGTATTGTAGTTTCAAATCACTGTAAGTATCGACGTCGTGGAATGCGTTCTGTTGTAGGAAGAATTCACGAATCAAACGAGCAACTTCTAGAGTCAACTGTTGGTCAACAGGAAGTGCATCGGAGCCGACAAGTTGAACGATTTCTTGCAACTCAGACTCAACCTGAAGTAAAGCACTGATCTCGGTACGAACTTCTGGGAAGTCGTTTGAGATATTATCGCGGTACCACTGATTTAGTGAAGGTGGGTATAGTGAGTATGAGTTCAACCAGTTAATTGCAGGGAAGTGACGTTGTCGAGCAAGACCTGCGTCTAATCCCCAGAACACCTTAACGATACGAAGTGTACCTTGGCTGACCGGTTCAGAAATATCTCCACCCGGTGGAGAAACCGCTCCGATAACCGAAATTGAACCATCATCGCCACTCAATGTTTCGACACGACCTGCGCGCTCGTAGAATTCAGCCAGACGGCTTGAGAGGTAAGCAGGGTATCCTTCCTCGCCAGGCATTTCTTCAAGACGTGAAGAGATTTCACGCATTGCTTCAGCCCAACGACTTGTAGAATCAGCCATCAATGCCACATCGTATCCCATATCTCGGAAGTACTCCGCGATGGTAATTCCAGTGTAAACAGATGCTTCACGAGCTGCAACTGGCATGTTCGAGGTGTTTGCAATCATGGTGGTTCTGTTCATCAGAGCCTTTCCTGTGTGAGGGTCGATAAGGTGAGGGAATTCTGTTAGAACTTCAGTCATCTCATTTCCACGTTCTCCACAACCAATGTAAACTACGATTTGTGCATCAGACCACTTTGCAAGTTGTTGTTGTGTTACTGTCTTACCAGACCCGAATGGACCTGGGATTCCAGCAGTACCACCCTTAGCCAGAGGGAATAGGAAATCGAGGATTCTCTGGCCTGTGATTAGTGGAGTATCTGGGGCATACTTCTGGACAAATGGTCGAGGAGTTCGAACTGGCCACTTCTGCATCATAGCGATTTCAGTACCGTCTTCGAGAGTACAAACAGTCTGAGTGACATTGAACTCACCTGATTTGATGCTCTTGATGACACCAGACATCCCTGGTGGTACCATAACGCGGTGCTCGATTGTTTCAGTTTCTTGAACTGTACCGAGAACTGCTCCTGAAGTGACTTCGTCGCCAGCTTTTGCAGTAGCGGTAAAATCCCAAATCTTCTCAAGATCTAGACCGTCTGCATCAACACCACGTGTAATGAAAACACCCATCGTCTGTTCCAATTCTGGAAGAGGACGCTGGATTCCATCGTAGATTTTAGTCAAAAGACCTGGTCCCAATTGGACAGACAAAGTCTGACCTGTTCTGATAACTGGTTCTCCAGGACTGATGCCCGAGGTTTCCTCGTACACCTGAATAACCGATTGATCTCCATGCAATTCAATGACTTCTCCCATCAGACCTTCATCACCAACTCGTACAACTTCATACATTCGTGGTGATATACCCATAGCGGTAACAACTGGTCCTGAAATGCGATAAATCACTCCGTTTTCTTCACTCATATTTTCACTTCCTTTCTTCTTTTTTTTGGAATTACTTCCATAGGTCAACTCCAAGAGCCGACTTGATAGACTCTCGGAGGGTATTATCCTCTTCAGTCCCTATACCCAAAACTGTGGGTGTGATGCTATCAGAAAGTTGCTGACGCAACCTATCTGACATCTGGGTGAGTTCGGCACTATCTATTACGACTATACCGATCTCTGATTGTTCGAGAAGTTCTCGAAGAACCTTTGCGGTCCCCTCAAGATTCTCGGGGTGGTGCAGGCGTGTAACGCCGGCGAGTTGGAATCCAAGAGTGAATTCAGGCGTACCGACTACTGCGATTTCCATTATTTTCACCTCAGACAAATAAGTGCGCTTCGATGACCTCATCACTGAGACCAGCAGCCTTACCGCGCACGAGCAGACGCAGATTCTGGACTTCCAGAACCTTCGCTTGAATGTAGTATATTACCGGGAAAGCAGAGACTGGATTGAGATGTGAAAATCTCTTCAGCATGGCTAATCTCTGGTTACGTAGGAGATTGAAAACTGGATCAAGTGATCTAGATTCATTAGACTCCAATAGGGCTTCTTCAAAGCCGGAATCGTTGAAGGCGTTCGAACGACGGAGGGCATCTAACAATGCCTCCTCCGAATCGGCTTGAGTAGCAGCGCGTAGCACAGCATCTCCAATTCTGCCTCCCGGTATGTTTAGGTTCACGCGCGTCTCAACAGAAAGATTCTGTCGAAGTGCACGGAATTGATTTATGATGTTTCGATGATCAATCTCGGTACGCATGTAGCGTAGCATCTGTGGATTTGCATCCTTGCCACGTACTGCAACGAGTGAGTTGGCGTAGTATTGTCTATCAAGGGCATCTTCCATCTCTTGTAGAGATGGTTCGCCCTCAAGTTTAGCTAAGCATCGACCCCAAGGAGATCCTGCCATCGCATCAGCGGCTTCCTGAACAGTCTCAGTAGTTCGCACAATTTGTAACCAGAGAGAATTCTTTGGGTTTTCTTCAGGTAGAATTTGATCAGCAATCAATTCATCTGAAGCACCTTTGTGAACTGCCCTGAGAACAGTCTTCGCTTTATCATAGTGATAGCGCTCGACATAAATTGCCACTAACCCTTTGAGGTTTCCTTGGCAGAAGTCGAGTACTGAATCGAGGTCATTATCGAGGTTGTGACTGAGCGCTGCTTCGATAGCATCCGAACCACCCATACGAGTGGAATAGACGTCCATCTCGGAACGATATCCGAAATCTCCAATGCTGGCACCGATTGAATCAGTACCTTGCTGTAGGAGTTGTCGCATACGCGTGGCGTCGATTAGCGATGCCTTACGCGCCTTTGCACGCGCTCCAGCATTTGCCATATTCGAGCGACCACTAGTCATCCTCGCCATTCATTCACCTCATTCAGTTTCCGAACATCGCTTCATTAACAGACCCGAGGTTGCTTTTCCAAGCATCCTCAAGCCGGCTGTCAAAGCGGAAATCCAGCACTATAGATCCGTCTGTGGACTCTAGGGTGAATCCACCCAATCCGTCAACGTCGTCTCCAAGGTCGAAACCTTGGCCTGTAAGCGCCTTTCTGTCAATGGATACAGGGTGCAAAACCATTCCATCGCCGGCACCCTTAGCCTCTGTAAGCAGAGACTTCAGAATGTCAGCGCGTCCTTTAAGGTCGGCCGAGGCCACCTCTGCTTGCACCGTATTCCAAGTAGCATCCAACTCCTCGCGTCGTGCGATAAGTTCTCGCTTCTGGTTTGCTTGTCGGGCTGATGCCACGACTTCCACTGACAACTGGCTACTCTCTCGCTCCGCGCGTGCGACCATTTCTGATCTAGCAGCATCTGCCTCAGCCTTGGCTTCGGCTTTGATGCCCTTCGCTTGCGCACGGGCTGCATCTGTAATCGCCTTAGCTTCGGCCTTAGCCTTAGCTGCGATTTCGTTAGCTAGCAAATCCAGTGTCATCTTTTCACCTTTTATTGATTCGTAATTTTTCGATTTTCAGCGTGATGCTCAGACTAGACCGGGCATCAAGAACATTGCTAGAAAACCGAATAGAACGATGGTCTCTGGTAGAGCAGTGAATAGAATTGCGTGACCGATTCGGCCGCGATCTTCGGCAATCATGCCTACAGATGCTGCACCAATTGGTCCCTGGCTGAGGCCAGTTCCTATTCCTGCTAGACCAAGAGCAATTCCGGCTCCAAGAGCCGCATATGCCGAGGTCTGGTCGCGTACCGCTTCTTCAGCTGCTTGAACGCCAGTCGCAAAAGATGCAACGACGAAAAGCACGAAAAGCAGAGTTATTCCTTTCATTGTGTTTGTCTTCATTTCTTATTCCTCCAAATTTTTTATCCACGGCAGACTGATGATTACTCACCCTCCACAAAACGGGACGTTCCGCCGAATGGCGAGAACGGTTTGCCGCTGGAATCGTAGTATTGCTTCATCCACTCGACCATGTGCAATCGGGCCGCGTGGATGTTAGGGCTGAAGACGCCGAGAACCCAAGCGAATGCTTGGACGACGAACCAACCGATGAATAGTATGACAGCCATGAATGGCTCATCCATTGAAATATTGTCATAGAACATGTGATTGCCGGTTTCAGCAATCTTGACACCGACCACACCAACTGCGAACAATCGGACATAAGATATGACTGTCGGCATCATACCTAGTGCCTCAATTGGTCCCATCATTATGGCGATAGGAAGGTCAAGGCCGTGATAGCGATATAGTGTCCACATCAGAAGCACAGTTGATACTCCAATCAATGCCACACCTATGTTTAGGAACTCTGCATGTGAACCAATGTATGCGTGAGTGAAGAGAAGACCTCCAATGAGGAGAAGCATCCATGTGCCCTTCTCAAAGAAGGCCGCAACTAGACCAATTCCGCCGTGTCCATTTCCAATAAGTAGGACATCACGGAATCCCATGACTAAGCCAAGCATGACATGTAGCCAACCCATGTATAGAGTGAGAATGATGAGATCCATCAGATTGCTTGAGACGCGGTGGAATGGGAATGCGAAGGTGATGTTGTAACCTAAAGCAACCTCAAAGACGTGTCCATGAGAATCAACCTCAGGATAGAGGAATTGTAAGGACTGAGCTGGATTTGACCCCTCGTGGGCAAAAATCTCCCAACCCGCAAATTCGGCGTAGATGTAACCGAATAGAAGAGTAGCAGAGCCGATGAGAAGGAGGAACTTACCTCCTAGTTCAAGTCCTGCATTGGTGCCTGCGGTCCTAAGAAGGAAAGCACCAAGCCCCATGGTAACTAGTCCATATGCCATATCGCCAAGCATTAGACCAAAGAATAGAGGATAAGTGAAGAACATGAAGAAAGTAGGATCTAGACGACCATATCCTGGACGACCTACTGCGTCAGTGATTAACTCCATTGGTTTACTCGACTTTCGAGGTTGGAATGCAATTGGAGGAGATACGGGTTCATGGTGGTGGTCATCATCATGATGTGCACCGCCGGCTTCAATTACGAACGGTTCAACATCAACAACTATGCATGTATTTGCTAATGCTAACTTGATGTCGTGAGCTCTGTCCATTTCAACCCAGCCATCGATAACGAAGGCATGGTCTGTGACTGCAACCTTGACTGGAGATGTTTTCAAATCGTGGTCTCTTTCAAGTAATTCAAGACCACAAAGAAGTTCTTCACCATTTTCTAATGACCAAGATTCAACATCAGAATTGAGTGATTCTCTCTCGTTTAGAAGTTCAACACGCTCACCTGCTAATTGATTGATGCGTGCATCAGCGTCCCCTTCCCCTTCAGGGAGTTGGATGGCAGCAAAACCAGCATTCTGTAAGGCAGAAGATGTCTCAGATGCATCTTCATTCTTGACGAAAACGGCGATTACATTGCCTCCATCGATGAAGATTCCATTTGCTGCAGCAGCTTTTGCAGCGTTAACATCGTTTACAGTACCTATGAATGAAGTAAGAGATGAATATCCGGTAAGTAGTTCGACATCTATCCCCAAGGGGGAAATCGCACCCAAAGTGGCCTCCTCTTCAGATTTAGAAGTCACAACTGTGTCGATTTCGTCTATTCGGCTCATGTGACTTAGAAGGGAATCTACTTTCTCAGGTAATTCGCCATCCAAAGATTTGCGTACTGACGTTGCCGAAGTCATCTCTGTTGGTTCAGCCACCTCAATTTGTGACACTGCAGCACGCACTTTATTGAGATCTCTACCGATTTGCTCCGACTTATCTGAAGGAGTGCCCAATGAAAAGCCATCCTCAGAGCCATTGTAATCAATGAAGTGTAATGCCTTCAAGCGGGAAAGCATTTCTAGAGCATCATCGAGGTTATCCAAAACACCAGCAGCGGTCAAACGACCCATTTGGCGAGTCTGAACCTGTGACATTTCTAGCAACCTCCTAATTTGTTGTGTGTGATTAAGCACGGAAGGCGTCAAGAATAACTTTCAGAGCCTTCTTACGGTTCTTCTCACCACTGGAATGAATGGCTGCAATCGAAGCATCTCCTTCCTTAGATACCTTAGCCGCTTCTCCCTCTGCAGCAGCACGAGAATCAGTAACAATCTTTTGAGCGGCAGATTCGGAATCTGAGCGACTATTCTGAACGGACTCAGTGGCTTCCAGTCTTGCCTTTTGGATGATGCTTGAGGAATCTGATTCGGCCTTTGATATAGTCGAAGAAGCAGCATCCTCTGCTTCACGAATTGTACGTAGAACATCAGCGTGACTCATGTATTTCACCTTCGGTGATGGCGGCGACTGAAGAAGGGTATATCATGATAACCTCCGTTACATGTGTTTCTTAGTGTCGGGGTGTCGGGGGTTGGGCCCCCCAAACCAACCAAATATAGGAGCGAATCAGGGCCTCTTTGTGGACACGGAAACCATAGACTCGGAAGAGTGGGATGAGTTGATGCTCAATCTCGAAGCCACCATTCCAGTATATGACAGAATAAACCGCTTCGCAACTCTAGGCCAAGTCAAGAAATGGAGGGAATCAGTACGGCAAAAGATGCCTACTGAAGGACGCATACTTGAGGTAGGATGTGGACCTGGTAGTTTCGCCGAAGATGTAGTTGGCACAGACTTAGTTTGTCTTGACCCAAGTACTCTGATGCTAGCTGCAGCGGAACCTCGAGTTAATGCATGTAGAACGGAACGTGGAGAGTCTCTTGTCGAGTTCGTAGAAGGCAAGGCAGAAGAGCTCCCATTTGAGGACAATTCTTTCGATGGCGTTTGCTCTTTATTTTCATTCCGAGATTGGTATGATAAGCGGGCTGGTCTTAGTCAAGTTTTACGTATACTGAAGCCCGGCGCTAAGGTCGTAATTGTAGATCCTGCAAAAATGAATAAACTGCACGGATTCTTCGGTTGGATGTGGATGCGAATCTGGGTTGGAGCCTATGCGCGTATAGTTTGCAAAACAAGCGACCACCCCTGGAAATGGTTGACCAAAACGTACGTACATTTTGGAACAACTAAGGATTACATTCGAATGCTCGAAGAAGTAGGATTTGTTCAAGTAAAAGGAAAGGTCATATTCCCGGGCATGGCTACAATCTGGGAAGCACACAAGCCTGAATTAGGCAAGGGCTGCTGCTCTAATTGTTGACATTGAAAATTGAGTCAGTGGGTTCGCCTAACCACTAAAGCTGCCCCAACTAAACTGAGGATGGCTATTGTACCAATGAAACCAGGAACATCCTGTTTGTCATCGGGATCGCTGTCATCTAGTGGTCCAGCATTCGGGTCAATGACAGTAATTGTTCCTCTCATGTCCAAAGTTGCGTGAGGTTCGCAGACATAGAAGAATAGCCCTGCATCTTCGAACGTGACATTGTAGTGAACTGTTTCATCGACATCGCCACTTCGGAAACCATCTTGCTTGTATTCGTTAGAATCAGTTGAATCGGTCTCAGCGACATTGTGACCCATGCTCTCGTCAACCCAGTAGAAGTAGACTGTGTCGCCTATGTTGATGGTGATATCGGCAGGAGTGAACTCCAAACCTGAATCAGTCAACGTCACTTCGTGTGTGGCACCTGTTGTGGCATCTTCGGCAATGGCACCTCCCGTTGCTACCATAATCAAAGTCGCTAGACAAATACCTACCTGCACTACTGTTTTTCTTCTCATCGACATGTTCTCACTTTCCATGCAATTGTTCGGTCTGACATTAGCAGTTAGTCTAACTTCCGAACATGTAACCCTCAAACCATTGGATGGAGTAAGGGGCACCTTATGTTTCAGAAAATTATGAATGGCTTACGACAAGTAACGAATCTCCAAACGAATGGTTTGGTTAATGGATTAAACAAGAGATTGATTAGCCAATCCGGAAGTCTCAATATCCAACTTCCAAACATAAATGCTCTCTTCGAATTTGACATCACCTTACCCATCTGACGTTTCCACTCATTCTCGTATTCATGGAGTGAGGTCCCATCATTGAGATGATTGACGATCGTTTGTCCTGCAATTCGACCTCCAATCATTGCAATTGTGATACCAGCTCCATTACTTGGCAATACCATTCCTGCAGCGTCACCAACAAGCAGATGATTGCCCTTGACAAAACAATCGATTGTCCCAGACATCGGAAGTGATCCGGCACCTCTGAAGGTCACATCTTCTCCGTAGCGAACGAAGAAATCCTCAGCAAACAGATTCAGTGAGCGCCCCTTTGCGAACTTATTTTGAATTCCAACTCCAATATTCGCACCACTGTCTTTAGGAAACATCCAGGCATATCCACCCGGAGCCATTCCACCAAAATGAAGTTCGACAGCATCACCGAAATCGCCATTCATCAATACGAATTTGATTGGGATTTTGAGGCCTGATTCATTCCAATGGTCGCGGCGTAAGGGGTCGTTATGACCTCCTGCACCTACAATCACTCTAGCAGTAAATTGGCGTCCATCTCGCAATAATACAGTTTCGTCCTCAACAGACTCGACACGGGAACCTGTTAGATAATTAGCACCCTT
>JASMAJ010000120.1 GCA_030754395.1 Candidatus Thalassarchaeaceae archaeon
ATGGCCTACCTAAAAAATCACATCAAGGTTAGAATCGGCAACATAGAATGGCCTGCTTATCTCGACATCCTAACCCAAACAAATACCGAATACGAAATTGTTCCGTTCACCAAAGAGAATAATTTCCACCCGAACAATTCGGAGTATTTTGATCGCGAGGGAGTAAGCGATGGAACGGGGTTGATGCCCGTAATCTCAAACCCTCAAAATCCGTCTGGACAAACTCGCTCAGGTGATGAATTACGAGAACTCATTGAGATGGCAGAACAGTCTGGTAACGGCATACTACTCGATGAAGCATACGAGATGTTCCACTCGCCATCTGTAAGTGGGATCGAGTTTGTTCAAGATCTTGACAATAGCAATGTATTCCTTGCTGGCGCTTGTACCAAAGGATTGCAATCGCCAGGAATTCGTATCGGGTGGATTATCGCAAGCAAGACCAATATCGAGACTATGGCAAATTACTCTAGTTTTGGAATGGGAGGAGTCAGCCACCTTTCACAAAACTATGCGGTGATGCTTCTCGAGCCGAATCGAGTGAAGAAGGCACGCTCTGCAGTCGAACAACATTACAATTGGCAGCGAAAACGATATGGTAAGGCATTCGCAGAAATGGGTCTAGGAGTCTACACAGGTAACGGAGGCTTCTACCATTGGCTCGAATTACCCGAAGGCATGACTAGTGATGAATTGAATAAACGATTATTCAAACGTGGAGCCGCAATTCTTTGTGCATCTGATTGTGATATGGCTAGACCTCATTCAAAGGATCCAAGTTACCAAACACCATACTCTCGATTCTTACGGTTTTCCTTCGGGCCTTTGCTACCAGAAACCTTCGAATCGGACATTCAATTGTTCCGAGAAGTATATGAAGAATACAAGCGGGATGCTGGCGTTAATTGAAATCCAGTAATTGGAATTCGACCGCTACGCGGTCGGCTCGGAAGCCGGAGTGTAGACACCGTAGGAATGCAAAGGCGGAGTGTAGACGTGGACATTTATCAGTTCGTGTTCCGTATCATTAGAAACACGGTGAATATCGGGTTCTTCAGCTGCGCATACTTGACCGGCTGGGTAGGTTCGAGTATCAATAGGAACTGCCAATCCTTGTGAGTTGAGTTCGTAAATCGTCTCTGTAGAGACGCCCTCAACTATTCGGAAAGCACAGTCAGAACCGACATGATCGTGAATCAGAGTTTCTTGACCTGGTGTCCAACAAATTGCAACGAGTTCGTAGAACTCGGTTTTCTTGATGATATTTCGCTGATATCCTTCATCGGCGTAGCCGATGCATTCCTTCAATGCTGCAGCGTTGAAATCATTTCCAACGAGGTGCTCGGCAAGCTCAGACAATCCTGGGCGACAATCTATCGAATCTAGCCATTCGACTAGGCCTGAAAGGCCTGAACATTCTGAAAGCAGATTTTCTCGAACCTCTGGTTCGAGTGAGAACTGCACGGCCATGAACCTGAGAGAGGGGGATGACTCATGACCATTTCTGATTCGGTGCATAGCACCGATGAATGTAAGACACACTCGATGAACTGTGAGTTATCAAGTGTAATTCACTACACCGGCATTCGGAATAATGTCATGAAATTAGGCTGTATTTCCGGTTTACGTCAGTTTCGGTTATATACTCACCGAATAGCGCAAGAACGCTCACTTAGGTGAGGAGGAAATAAAAAATGGATATAGAAATGGACACAATGAAGAGAGAAGTGGGTGGTGCTTTCGTAGTAGCATGGCTCGTTGTAGGAATGGGCTGGGGTAGTCTAGAAGCAGCGCTAATAATGGCAGCAGCTTGGATGGCTTTCTCAGGCGCGCACATTCTGCCTGTAGTGACCTGGATGCACATGATGACTGGAGACCTTAGTGATGCAGAAGGCAACTGGATGGCAAATGGAATGCGATTGGTAGCACAGATTGTTGGAGCAGTACTTGCTATTGCTCTTGCCACAGAAGTTGGGGCAGTTGAGACATCTTGGGACTTAGTTCAGCCAGGATTCGATACCCCAGGTACTTGGGAAGCTATCGGAATGGTTGCTGCTGGTGCTATCTTCTGGATGGTACACACCAGAGCTGATTCAGCATGGGTAAGTGCATTCGCAGTAATGGTACTAGCTGGTACAATGGGAATGACCTACGAGGCTGGCGACGCAGTTGTAAGCACAACCGGTGCTGGTGAAATGGCATCATCGATCATGAGTAGTGGAGAAGATATTGTAAATATCGCAACTGCTTGGATTGTTAGCGGTGTACTTTGTGGCTTAGGAGCACTATTGGCCACAAAGATGGACGAATTGATTGAGTGAAATTTACTAACTTAATTCACTGATCTACGTAAGGCAGACTGGGGGATTTCGATCTCCCAGTCTCGCCGATTCTCAAAACCCCCCACAGGGCACTTTCGCTCTGTGGGCTTCTTTCGTTTCATGGACTCAGCCTAGAACTCAACCGACTAACTGGAGGTCTCCAGTTATCTTGTCTATCTCTGAACGTGGACCTGGGCCTATTCCGACAACAGTTACTGTCCCTGGAGGTATTTCGGTATGTCCTGCATCCTTTACCAAATAACAAACTAAGTCAGCAGACTTTGCGCGGCCCAGTATCTGCTTCAATGCGTTCTCATCTGCCGCCTTGCAAACAATCTTCCTAGCACCTTCTCGTCGATAACGATCAAGCCCTCTTGGAGAATCCTTTCGAGCTCTTAGTGTGCATTCCATAACAGCATGACCACATTGTGCTGCAAGTTTACCTTTCGATAATTTGAGGTCGGCTCGAGTTACTAGAACCATTGTCAATTCTTCAGTTTGTGACAACTTCACTCACCGCCTTGTGATTAGGAGATGTTTGGTGACGTAGCATCATTTCTCCCAAAGGCTCGGCCATCCATGCAACAAAGAGGATGTTGCCTGCTGCGTGATACATATCGAAGGTTAATCCTGAGAGAACATAAGGAATTAGCATAGAGGGGTCAGTCTTCATCAGAATGCTGAGAGATACTATCCAATTGAAAACGAAGCCGGATACTGCTGCAAACACAGCTAAGCGGTTCAAATTCAATTTGCCATCAATCAACAGTCGGTCAGAGAGTAAGGCCCCTGCAACGCCTATACTCCCCCAACCGACTACCTGAAATAGAGTCCATGGCCCGTGACCTAGAACGAGGAAGTTTGTGGCGAGTGCTACAATTCCTGCTAGTGCAAATGCGCGCGGGGCTCCATAGTAAATTCCGGCAAGAAGGACTACGACTGTGACTGGTTGGATATTTGGTAAAGGATCCAAAAGAATTCTTCCAGCAATAGCAAAAATTGCTAGGATGCAGAGCATCATCCATGGATCGCTACCATCCAATTTGCGCTCTGCTCGATAAAGAGCAGTAGCAATCAAAATCAGTATTACCGTGTTCAACAAAATAGTCTGATTAGGGGTCAAAGCGATGTTATGCAAGTCTGACATATCGTAACCCCGTACCCTCTGGCTGTAAAGTGACTATTCATCGTTGCGAAAGAAGACTCCTCAATATATGGTAATACTCCATACTAAAACATCGCCCTCAGACATTACTAAATCGCCTATTCCAACCATCGACATCTCTCCATTATGGTCGAGATTCCAATAGGCAGCATTGAATTCTCCAGTGAATAAATTCGCATTTAGGCCGCCAATAGTATGTACATATGGACCCCATTCACCAACTTCGTACCCAACTGCTAATCGGCCACCTGTTGTTCTTGTGGCATCCATCATGAAATCCATTCCTTCAGTATATCCATCAAAACCGCC
>JASMAJ010000121.1 GCA_030754395.1 Candidatus Thalassarchaeaceae archaeon
TATATCCTAAGGCTTGCAGATTCGGACATCGATGGTCTCCGCCCAATCGGACAGGGACTGACTTCCATACCAGGAGTCGGAAAGAGAACGGCTGGACAGATTTGCCGAATGGCAGGAATCGATGGAACCAAACTCGGTGGTCATATGACTGACGAGGAGCAAGAAAGGATTCGAAGCACAATAGACGAATACGCAATAAATGTACCTTGGTGGCTTGTAAATCGCCAGCGCGATTTGCAGTCAAATGAAGATGCACATATCATTGGAACAGAGGTCAAATTGACCCGTAAGGATGATGTTTCTCGTTTAGCCTCAATCAAGACTTACCGCGGAATACGCCACCGAAGTGGCCACAAGGTCCGTGGTCAGCGTCTACGTAGTAATGGACGCAGTGGAAGTACACTTGGTGTACAGAGGAAGAAGTGAGGTGTGAAATATGGGTCATCCAAAATTTGCAAGACCAAAGACACAGACTCCAGCTCACCCTTGGAAGGCAGCTCGAATAGAAGAAGAGCATGCTCTCAAAGAGCAGTTCGGCCTGAAGAAGGTTGGTGGAATGCGAGAAATTTGGCGAGAAAAATCTGCTCTTCGCCGTCACCGAAATCAAGCAATGAAACTCATTGGACGGGTTGATTCATCTGAGGGTCACTATGCTCGTGAGAAGAGTGATCTTGTTGAATCAATGCACCGCAAAGGATTGTTGGCTGAGGGATCAAGCATTGATGATGTTCTACAGATTTCAGTTGAGCACATGCTTGCTCGTCGTCTACAGTCGGTAGTTTACTATCGTGGCCTAGCTCCTAGTATGCGAGCCGCTCGAAATATGATTGTTCATGGTCATATCTCAATTGGTCAACAGCGTATGACAGTTCCTGGTTACAAAATCCTGCGCGTAGAGGAAGAATCTCTAAACTATAGCGCAAATTCACCTTATCGTGATGAGAATCATCCATTCCGTGTTGAGATGGAACAACTTCGCATAACACGCGTGTCAGATGAAGAAGAGGAAATTGATGAGGTTGGTGGCATCCGTGCTACAACTGACAGTGACGATTTTGTCAAACAAATTAAGGCAGATGCCGCAGAAGCTCCTACAGTCGAAGAGACAATTCCAGAAGGAGCTGATGAGTGATGGGTCACAAGGCAATTTTACACATTCTAAGCACTTACAATAATGTGCTGATGACTGCTACAGATCTCACTGGTGCTGAAACATTAGCAAAGGTCTCTGGTGGAATGGTAACCAAGAAGGGGAGCGATGCAGGAGGTCAATTCGCTGCTACTCGTGCTGCTGAGCGCATCGCAGAGATGCTAACAGAGAAGGAATTCGATCAAGTGATCGTCAAGTATCGAGGAGCTGGAGGAAATGGATCACACAGTGCGCCAGGCGCAACTGCAGCGATACGTTCGCTAACTCGTGCTGGTATGAGCATCACTCGAATCGAGGACGTTACTCCAATACCAACTGATGGTACAAAGAAGAAGGGTGGACGAAGAGGCCGAAGGGTCTGAGGTGATTACAATGGTGAAAATAGAAGTAATCGAAGAAGATGAAGAGAAAATGGTTGTATTATTGAAAAACACAGATCGTGCATTCGCAAATGCTCTGCGTCGCACTATGATGTCAAACACTCCAAAGATGGCTATTGAGACTGTAAGATTCCAGATGGGATCTTTCGATTTGTGTTTATCCTGTAGTCATCTGAACCCTGCTGCAGTTGCTCGCGAATCTTCTGGTGGAAGTGGGTGCGATAATTGTGGAAAGAAATTGGAAAAGGAGGATGTTGACTATGCTGTCTGGGAAACAAATGGCCCGCTACCGGACGAGATGATTGCACAACGTCTGTCAATGATTCCAATTCCTACCAATCATGATGAGTATCATTTTGAGGAATCCTGTCCAAACTGTAAGGACTTAGTTCCAGACGACCGTGGCTGCCCTAGTTGTAATATGATTTACACTTGCAAGGCCTTTGGAAGTGAAGAAGGAACTACTGTTACTGCTGGTGACATGGTTTTCTTGGGTGATCAAAGTTTAGAGATTCCAGATCGTTATCGAAGTATACCAATTACCAAGTTATCCAAAGGCCAGATGGTTGAGTTTTACGCAACCGCTGTCATGGGTAAGGGTAGCGAACACGCAAAGTGGTCACCGGTTTGTGGAGTTACATTCGTACCTCGACAAATTGCAATTTTGAATAATAAGTCCAAGGCAAAAATTCTCTGGGATCTTAATTTGACAATAAATGCAAAGGATTTCAATAAGGATGGCAAACTCGAAGATGTAAATAAGGTTCAGACTCTAATCAAGGACCTCCACCATGTAGGTGATGGTACAGAAGAGAAGGTTACTTTCAAGGAAGCAATCACTCTAGAAGAAGTTCCTGATGAATATATCTTTAGTTTTGAAACGGATGGCTCAATGAGCCCACAAATTGCTATGAAGAAGGCTGCTGAAGCCCTATCTGCTAATTTTGATTCACTCAAAGCAGACCTTTCCACGGTACTTTGAGTAAGCGCAGTATTCTTGCACCGTTGCCGGGATGAGGTAGCATGACAGTTGCTTTGGGTCGAGGGGCCTGTGGCGGACACCTGACTCTATTGTTCACTGTCGATGATTTGTCTGAAGACCCTGATTTTCAGGGTAGTCTAGGTGCCGGAATCTGTGTCTCAGACGGTGTCGAAGCTATCGCTCGAGGTCAAGAAGGTGATTACTCACTCAATGTACGATTTCTGTCTGGTGAAGGTGATTCAAACATGTATCAACAGGTACTTGACCTACTTTGTCAAGAAGTTCCTCAGATTTCCGAATTGAATTGGGAAGTTGCAATCAAAATGACCCTCCCCCCATCACAAGGATTCGGGATGTCAGCTGCAGGCGCTATTGCCGCAGCCTGCGCTTTTCAACGGGCAATAGGGCAGCCACATGAGGAAAGTTTGCGAAGAGCCTATTCAATCGCTCATCGTGTAGAGAGAATGAATTCCACAGGACTAGGAGATGTAACCGCTCTCTCTGCAGGAGGTGTCGAGCGCAGGCTAATTCCAGGCTCTCCTTACTCTGGTTCTAATCTCGTAAACGGACCAGGATTTGCCGAGGGGTGGTTCGAATCTACTCCGATCGTTTTAGCCTGGAGAGGAAATCCAGGCCGTCATACATCAGAATATATTGATAATGCAAAATGGAAGAAATTGATTACAGATTCAGGAACCGAACAAATGAACATACTCTCATATGGGGCATGGGACTCTTCGCGCTGGACAGAATTAATTGAATGCGCAGAATCATTCTCTACAGATTCTCAATTAGCCAGTGATGCTTCACGTTCAAGTCTAATTGAGGCAGGAAAAAATGCTGCACAAAGAGTTGGGATTGGTGGAGATGTAGCAATTCTACTTTGTATGCTGGGTGAAAGCATAGCAATTGTACCACGTGAATTGGGAAGTGTGGAACCTCTAGATTCATTGATTACTCAATTAGAGAATGAGGGGCTGCAGGCATTAGTTACCTCTATAGGAAAGATTTCCTAATCGGATGGGTAGCGTCTATTTCGGCCCACTGAAAGCCCACTAATTCACAGATAGTAATCGGATGGGTCTAAGCAGAACCCTACTGTTCGTCTGTTAATCGATTCAAACTAACTTGTAAATATCTACGATTTCGTGAGTTCTCAATTCCAATTTCCCTGGCTCTACAAATATGTAATATTTCGTTCGTAATATTTCACCCCATTTTGGATGAGGTAACTCAAATATGAGTTGTAGCCTAGTACTATGGGTC
>JASMAJ010000122.1 GCA_030754395.1 Candidatus Thalassarchaeaceae archaeon
ACGCCTATTTGGTTCATCAAGTGCTGAAATCGAAGAAATAAATCAGGATACTGTTCAACAAGGATTTGATTTGGACCTCCGTCAAGTTGATTTTGAAGGACTAACTGTTAGCACAATGTTAGAAAATGGAGTTAATCTAGTTCGAATAATTGCCCCTGAACGATTTGGTGGGCTAATTCAAATTTACAAACTACCACAAGGAATCAGTGTAGAAAAAGCGATTATAGACAACGGTATTCTTCGACTTAAATTCCTATGATTAGTCAGTAGATTCTGACATATCGATGGAATCCCGTTCTGGAACTTCCTGTAATTCGTCTATTTCTTGTAAAACAGACTGCAGAGCTAACTGAGCATTCTGACGGTGCCCTTCGCCTAATCGGTGTGACGAATACCTAGCTTCCTCAAAGATTCGATCGAGTGCAATTAGTGCTTGCTCACTAATCGGTAGAGCCTTACGAATAGCCATCTCAAACTCCCGTACGGTCTCAAAGTCTCTACGAAGGAATCCATTACGCATTAGAATCTGACATAGACTTTCATAACAATTGAAGATTGCTTCACGGACTTCATCTCCAGCGGCGAGAAGCTCGGCAGTATAACTGAAAACATTCTGTAAATCATCGAGAGTTGCAAGTCGGCGGCGACGGATTGAAATTGCAACGCCAACTAGACTAACAAGTATCAAAATAACTCCAACAATAGTGGCCATCTGCCAGAATCCAAATTCAGATGCTGGGTCGGCATAAGTCAAATTGACTGCTCTAAGTCCGGACTCTAATTCGATTCTATCTTGAGGGTCAATTAATTGAGAGTCTGTTTCAATGATTAGTCCTAATTCGCCCCAGTAATCTTTGTCATAGAAATCAGGGATTGGATCTAATACAATAAATTTGTAATCAACTACTCCTACCCCATCGGTAATTTTTACGGATTCGAAGTGTGATTCTGTGATTTCTTTGGATTCATTAACCAGTCTAGAAGTAATTGAGATTCCTTCAACTGGGAGATTGGTATCTTTAGCACGGACTGTGACGTTTCCAGAAATTATTCGCGTGCCTTCTCTGATTATGTGCTCATCCGGATTAAAGTCAAAAATCACAGGCACGCGGATATGAACAATTTGGTCTTTTTCAGCCCCATTTAGATACCTATCTGATTCGGGAAGAACTTGCAAAACTAGAGTGATTTCTCCGTGGGGCATTGAAGAGCGTGCCGGAGACACAATGTCGAAGTTTCCGGCTGAGGTCCAAGTTACCATTGCAGGTTCTGCAATATCATTCCAAAGAAGAAGAATTTCTAGATTATCCATTACGTTTCCTTCGCCACCAATCTCAAGCACTCTTCCAGTAATCTCAATCTTTGAATTTTCATCACTTCTAATGATTAATTCCGATTGCCAGAGAATCTCAATTTCAATATCTGCTCTTGTATAAACAGTCATATTGTACTCGATTGGAAGATATAGGACCTCTCCCTCAAAAGTGAAGCTGATATCATGACCACCTCTTGCAATAGTAAAGCCTGTTTCATACTCAAAGATGAAGTTGCCATCATCTCCAGTAGTAATAATTCCAATCTCGATTCCGTCCAGCTTAGCGACAATAGTTCTGCCTTCAAGACCAACTGAGCCCCATGAGTCGGAATCATACAATCGTCCAGTAAAATTCCAAGATTCCCCTCGAGTTACTGAAATAGATTCGATCTGTAAATCAAGCGAAGAGTGGAACGCAACAGTCACATTTGTATTTACAGAGCCTGAACGATAATATCCTTGCTCTGGTGCTAAAACAGTAACAGAATGAGTACCAATGTCAATGAAATCAGTAACTATCCATCTAAACTCCCATTGCCCGTTATCATCAGAAGAGGTGAGGCCAACTAAAATTCCGTCGATAAATACCTCCAGTGTATGATTAGCTAACCAACCATCAGGGAGATTATCCTTCACATTTCCAGTAAGTATCATTTCATCTCCGATAGCTACTGGATTGGGGTCTTCAACTGCTACATATGTTGGGCCGAACACTGTGAATACAGTAGTCGAGTTTGATGCCAGAATGAATTCTTCACCAGCATAATTGATTTTCACAATTCTAGGCCCTAATTTCATATTTGGAGGCACAGGAATGAAGACACTAAAGTTTCCACTTGAGTCAACTTGAATCCCTGTGAGGTATTGATTATTCATAGAAACCTCAACACTTCTATCACCAAGAATTCTGCCTGCACCATCAGTCAACATGCCCTCAATTAGAAGTAATTCATTCCGATCAACCTCTCCTGGAATCGTTGTCAAGACAACTTGAGAAGTTTGGCTGACATTGAAATTTACAGACACGGATGATGGCAAATAATACTCGGGGTTTAGAGGATCGCCTTGACCCATCGGGTCAACCCAAGTAAAACCGCCAAGGAATCGTGCAGTAACTGTATGAGAGCCGTAATCAGTATCAAGTGGGAGGTTATAGTTGATATTCCAAATTCCAGTAGATGCGTTGGATAGAGTTGTATATGCAATACCAAGATAAATTCCATCAATATTAATATGGATTATCCCGCCTTTGCTATTTCCATTTTCTGTTAGTAGATTCCCATGCTCATCTAACAAAATTCCAGAAAATGAAATTGATTCGCCAGCAATCATCGTACCGGTGATATTGGTAATTTCGATTTCGGAAGGTGCTAGAACAATTACTCGAGTCCAAGTTGAGTCACCCATCAATCCCGTAGTTCCAGAAATCCCCAAAAACTCAGTTGTTATTGTTAGTGGCCCTTGAGTGCGAGAATCACTTACAGGAACAAGTACTGTGGAAAGTCCTGCAGCATCTGTAGTAATTGTTTCAAGGTACACACCATCTACAAGAACATTAACATCGACTCCATCTACAATATCCCCAGCATTATCGCTTAATGAGATATTGAGACTAATTGATTCGCCTCTAGTCACTCTCCTATCTGGGTCAAGATCAGCTGGATCAAGGATTGATATTTGCGAATACCCTCGGCTATCAAATATACCATTGTTGCTACTTGAACCATAATAATTCACTGTAGGGGTGAAAATCGCAGTAATATTATGAGAACCACGAGGGAAAGAGAGGCCAAGAGTAACAACAGTATTCCAAGAGCCATCAGAAGAAACGTTAGTAGCAGAAACTACGAAGCCATTAGAATCGCCATCAATTTCAAAGGTAAGGAAAGTGGCTAAAGGATTCCCATCACGATCAATAATTCCTGAATCATTACTTGATAGCAATGAACCAGAGATATTGAATGAGCCTCCTGCAATAGGATTTTCTGATATTGAGTCGACTGTTAAGTTCGTTGGTGAACGAACAATAATTTTGTTAATCAACAACGAAGTAGAGTGTAATGTAGAACTCCCATTAAACCAAAGCGTGACATCAATCAAACCAAGCGGGTGGTTATGAGGGATATCAAAGGTGAAATTCACCAAGCCATCACCAAGAGTTTGGTCCTCAATCATCCAAGTATCGTGAAACTTAGCAGATACAGTAAAATTACCTAATCTTCTATCATTATCACTAAATTCGGTTAATCGTGCACCAAAATTTATTGACGAGCCTCTATCTGCAATTGTTTGAATAATTGGGGTATGATCAGTGAATCTTGTCACACCTCTAACCAAAATTGAAGAATTTCCAGAACTAGTGAGATAAAATGGAGTTGAACCGTTCAGTAGACTTACTACAACTGTCTTGATTCCACTAGTTACTCCGTTACCAAGGGGATCGGTTGGTACAGGT
>JASMAJ010000123.1 GCA_030754395.1 Candidatus Thalassarchaeaceae archaeon
GATAATCGGTAATGTAGAGTGGGAAATCTTAGGTGGAGCATGGAATGAAAAAGAAAATAATTCACCTTGGATGGAATTTAATACAACCAAAAATAGCGTAGAAGAAGTTGTTGATGATATTATCAAGTGGATTTCAGATGGCTTCAAACCAATGAGCCCTGAGGCAGTAATAGATTGGGTTGGGTGATTAGATGTTTGAGAAAATGCGAGACTCTTGGACAAAGGCTGTGCAGCCTATTGTTGTCAGACTCGGTGATTTAGACCCAGCAATACTAACTTGGACCTCTTTGGTAATTTCTGTTGCTGCATTCTACTTACTTGCTACTGCAACCGACGATGGGTCAGGTGCAATGATGATTTTGGGCGCTGTAGCATTAGTATTGATTGCCGGTGTTTTCGATGCACTAGATGGGGCTTTGGCCCGTCACCAAGGTACTGATGGACCATATGGTGATTTTCTTGATCACACAATTGATCGTATCGTCGATGTAGGAATACTTGTCGCAATTGGATACAATGCGGCATTAGTGTTAGACCCAATGGCTGGTTATGCTGCAGCATTGCTAACCCTTCTTGGTTCATACATGGGAACTCAGGCTCAATCCGTTGGATTGGGGCGGATTTACGGCGGCTTCTCTCGAGCAGATCGTCTCGTCATAACTCTCGCTGGTCTGGTGTGGGCGGCTTGGCAAGTCGGAACAGGAGCAACTGGAATCGACATCACTACAGCCCATGAATACGCACATTGGGCATTATTGGGCAATCCAGAACTTAACGGTATGACTCTTGCTTTGGCAGTATCATTTTGGGGTGGAATTTATACTTTCATTGTTCGATTTATTGAAACAAGAAAACAACTTCTGGAACAGTAATCTGGACTCTAACAATGGGCCCTTTGGGCCCAATCAGTAGGGGAAGCATTATGCTTGCTTCAAATCGCAGGGGTGAACATGAAGCACCTTATCGATAGAGTACTGGAGCTTCAGGATGGGGAAGAATCACCGGCTGCGCCGGTAGTTACGGAAACTGATCCTGAACTCAAGGACCTGCTGCAATCCTTACAACCACGCATTCGAGTATTCGGCTGTGGTGGTTGTGGATCAAACACAGTCGCCCGTTTAGAATTGGAAGGATTGTTCGATGGAGATTATGTCAAAGGAATGGCAATCAACACTGATGCACAACATCTTCTGAGAGTTGGAATCGACAACAAAGTTCTGATTGGCCGCTCGGCTAGAGGAAGAGGAGCGGGGGGGGATCCAGAAAAGGGTGAACAAGCTGCATTTGAATCAGAAAAAGCTCTGAAGAAAGAAGTCGAAGATTGTGATTTAGCATTCATCACCGCAGGACTTGGTGGTGGAACTGGAACAGGTTCAGCCCATGTGATTGCTAGATTAGCTCGCTCTCAAGGTGCGCTTACGATAGCAGTTGTAACATACCCTTTCCTTTCTGAGGGAGCCCTACGTCGCCAAAACGCAGAGTGGGGATTAGAGCGATTGCGCGAAGTCTGTGACACCGTGGTAGTTCTTCCAAATGAGAGGCTATTGGAGGTTGATGGAGTACGCGACTTGCCACTAGATGCTGCATTCAGAGTTGCTGATGAACTTCTGATGCGCTCGATTGCTGGAGTGTCTGAGATGATTGCTAAGGAAGGCGTTGTAAACCTCGACTTCCAAGATCTACGTTCAGTGATGGAAAATGGAGGAGGAGTAGCAATGATTGGTCTAGGAGAGGCTAGTGGAGAAAATCGTCCAGAGGCAGCTACCAATGAAGCTCTTGAATCTCCACTTCTTGACATTGACATCTCTGATGCAAGAGGAGCACTAGTCAATGTTGTAGGAGGTCCTACCTTATCTCTAGGAGATGCCGAACGTTGTGCCCAATTAATTCGAGATAGGATTAACCCATATGCTCGAATTATCTGGGGAGCCACAACGGATGAGTCCATGGGAGATGAAATTCGAGTTCTACTTGTATTGACTGGTGTGAAATCTGAACAAATACATGGTGCTGCTCTACATACTCAAATGAGAAATCTAAGAACTAGAACTGTTGAATTCGTAAACTAATCAATTTATTTCTCAACTATCGCCGAAATCAAAGTAGGGAGTCCCGAACCCTTTGGGGTTCGCCCGGCGTGCTTAAAGAGGGGTGGTTGGTCGCCGGGGCGCTGTTGAGGGAGAGACATGGCTATCGAGAACTCAGATGTAGGTTCGATTGAGCAGACCGTGCAGGTTTGGCAAGATGGTATCGAGGAACGTGTTAGGCGAGTTCAGACTGGCTCAATGGCCAGAATTCTGAAGATGGCTCGTAAACCATCCAAGCAAGAATTCCGTCAGACTGTTATTGTCTGCGGAATTGGAATGTTTATTCTTGGGGCTATTGGTTTTGCTATGCTTGTTCTAATGGACAATTGGCTTCCATCTTTCTTCGATTGGCTCACAGCACCCTGAGGTGAGAAAATGTCTGATGCATTCATTGCTTATGTTCGCCATGAGGATAAGGTCCTCATAATGCAGAGAGCCGATGAGGTCTCAGACTTCCCTGGAGCTTGGGATGGCGTATACGGAATTGGCGACCCACAAGATGTTGATTCAGTTGCTGCAAGGATAACAGAGTGTACTGGAATCCCAACAGAATCCCTTTCTTACATTCGTTCAGGTCCTGCTAGAGGTCTAGCTTTTGGAAATAGTTTGAGAGATGTCATTCCTCTTCTATTCGTTACAGATTCCACAGAAGTGACTTCGAAAACCATCTACAAGAGTCATTCATGGGTTGACCCCGCTTACATTGAGAATGTTAAGTCAGATAGAGCGGAAGGAATTGGTTCACCAAGATATGCTATACCTCAAATTGGAGCAATGTATGGTGATGTCGCTTCTTTCCTTTACATTCTAAAGACCAGTATTGGACAAGAGCAAAATGTCGCCAAGGAAATTCGGGCAAGACTCTCGGGAACCGGATCACTGAAGGATATCCAAGATGAAATATTTGGAGTATTAGTCGCACCTCACATGAATGGCTACATTTTTGTTGAGGCTTCCGCTTTTCACCATGTTGAGAAATTGATTGGAACAGTCGGTATGACTACAACCAGATTGAAGAATTGTCGTAAAGTTCTACCAGGAGTCTCGCCCTTAGAAAACACCCTCTCTTATCTAGAACCAAAGGCTGCTACAGCCGGAATTGAAGAAGGTTGTATTATCGAAATTAGCGGTGGGGCATTCAAGGGTCAGTCGGCTCGCGTAATACGCGTAACAGAATCAAAGGAAGAGGTTACAGTCGAACTCTTCGAAGCTGCAGTTCCTGTCGCTTTGACAGTTCGGGCGGATCAAGTTCGTGTGACTCAGCGTGTTGAGTGAGTAGTATTTGGAGAATTGGAGGTCTGTCAGCACGCTCAAATAGGGAGAGCAGGTCGGCGGGACACTTCACAAGGGGGTATCAAGGATGTCAGCACGCGGCGAAACACCACATGTAATCATTCAGACCCTTGGTCTAAAGAAGTGCAACGGTGACTGGGACGCTTCTACAGAAAATCTTTCTATGGATCAGGTAAAGCAAGTTGCTGAGAAGCAGAAGGACAGATTGACTGGCTCATCATTGTATGCGCGTAGCCGTGAAGTCATGGGTACTTGCGTGGCTATGCGAGTAAAGGTCGAAGGCATGACCCCTAAAGATGCCCTAAAAGCAATGGAAGAAGGGAGATTCAACGAGCATTTTGAGTGAGAA
>JASMAJ010000124.1 GCA_030754395.1 Candidatus Thalassarchaeaceae archaeon
TTCTTGGAATCCTTCAGTGATGAGATGTTCACGTCCGTATTGCAATACTTTGCTTCGAAGTTGGAACATTGCATTGACATGTGCACGTCGCAAATCTAAGTGACGATTATCAAGACGGATGTCAAGTCCAACGTGGACATCATCCGTAACTCCGACAGGAAGTGGAGTTCCAGCCATTGAGAGAATTTGTGCACTTGAGACTTGAATCTCATATTCAGCAGGCGGTAGTGGCTCTCCCTCTGGCACCTTAGGTGGGCGCTTCTGTGCCACAGATCCTGTGACTTGTATTGTTGACTCTCTAGAAGCGGACTGAATCGCCTCAAATGTAGTTTCATCCATGTTATCTTTCTTCAGGAATGCCTGAATGTGCCCAGTTCCATCACGTAGCATTAGGAAGCAAATGGCTCCTCTGCCTCGAACAGTCTCGGCGTATCCTGCTACACTAACCTCTTTGCCAACAAGGTCGGCTCCGTTATCGACGACCTGACCTACGGTGTGGGTTCGATAGGAGGTCGGTTTCCACGCGGAACTGTCTCGCATGAACTGAGCGCGTTATTCTTCGTTATTGAATTGAATCATTCCGACCTATGGTCGGATGCTCGAAGGATTACTCTTCTTCGTCAGCAATCTTAGCCCCAATTAGCAAAAATGCTGTATGCCCCATTGGTTGATTTCCAGGTCGAACGCCACCCTTTGCAGCCTTACTCCATCGTCTTTCGACCATTTCACCTGCGAATTCAGTCACTAAGCCTTGTTCTTCACAGGCATTCCATGATTTCTCAAGTTGTACCGTAGTTGGACAATAGCAGGCCAAACGACCTCCCACTTTGAGAGTGTCAGCTAAATTATTGACAACAGTCCATGGTTCTGCAATGTCGATTATTATAGCATCCAATTCGCCACATATTTCTTTGATTTTAGATGCCGATTCTGCGAGGTCCATTTCAAGCAAATGCCAATCGGGAAACTCACTAGAAAACTCAGCCATTCTTTCCATATTGGAGCGCCCTACTTCTGCATGTTCGGGTCGATTCTCAACCGAGATTAGTGTGCCTTTAGTTCCCATGACATTTGCTAAATTCATTGCAAGTCCAGCAGAGCCATGTCCGCCTTCCAGTACGCGACTTCCAACTCCAATACCCATCCAAGAAATGAGGAATCCTGAATCCTTTATTCCAATAGTTTGGGCCCTTCGATTCATATTCCTTCGCGCTTCGGGAAGTGACGCATCTACAATAGTCAGAGACTTCTGTCCAACTCTTATTCTGTCGCCAATAGAATAACCGCTCAGGAGTGTTATCGGATTAAAGCGTCCAAGTCCCTTGATCTTTACTTCACCTGGCACTCGGTTGACAAGGTAAGCCCGACCATCATCTTCCCTCAGGGCCATCCAATCATGGGTTTCGTTGGAGGTCACGAATGGGATGCGGCGGGGTCTGTGATTCAATACCTTCGATTGTGGAAATAGTCAAATCATTTCACCAGACGATTGATAATCGATTCATGATGAATTAGTTTTATGGGTCGAAAACAGTTGATTCTCGGACATGCTCGGTCACTTCTATATGGTAAATTAGTGCCCAGAACTTCTAATTCAATATCGATGACATTCAAAAAACCCCTTTATTTCGACCCGTAGGGTCGTTTATTGACCTTAGTCAGCAATGCAGCAGCATTATACACTCTAGCAAGAACGCCAAATCAATGAGCGTTGCTTTTAGGGTGAATCAAATTCCTACTATTTCGGTCGCATTCCTAATGCTAACCGTGTCTGCAATAGGATTCTTTTCTTTCGAAGAAAGTATCACGGAAAGAGAAGAATTAGCTGCCGAAGAGGTGCCACGCTTCGTAAATAGCCCTGGGCATCCGGTATTCTCTCAGTATATCACTTCTGATAATTGTGGATTTTGCTATCAGTATGGTTCTCCTGCTCATCACAGCATCAAATCACAGCATCCTGATGATTTTGTTTACATCTCTTATCAATCTGTCTCATATGGCGATACAGACACCACTAGGGCCGGAAATACACCGGGTTATAATTGGGCTTGGAGTACAGGTGGTGCTCCTGATTCGTACTGGGGTGATCGGTTAGACGAGAGAGTAAGTGGCTGTGGTTCAAACACCTGTTATGATTCGATGTTTGCAAGCGGCGGTGGGATGAGTGCTGCCACTACCAGTCAATACCTGCTTACAGCTAGTGTTAGCGAATCTGGTTCAAACCTAGATGTCAATATAGATGTCGAATATCTTGGCTCTGGAACAGCGCCCTCAAACATGTATCTCTATGCTGCGATGACGGAAGAGACTTGTTATTCATACACCTATAATGACGGAAGTCGTGGTCATAATTGTTGGAAATCATGGTTGATGAGCGATGGCGAGTATCGAACCCAGTCTGGAGGTAGCGGAAGTGGATTCCAAATTGTCGCATTGTCTAGCAATATTGCCTCATATAGTTGGTCGGTTCCAAGTGGTCAGGTAGGGGGAGGTTCTGGAAACGCCCTTGTTGTAGCGGCTTTGATGACAGGAGCTCCTAGTACGGGAGATAGTAGTGAGCATGTCCTCACTGTGACAGACAGTAATATGGGCCCTCTGGTTGATGTTGGAATTACTGACTTTGAAGTTACGAATACTAATGGAAACCAAGGATTCGGGAACCAAGGATTTGTCTCAGGCGATACGCTGGAATTAGAAGTCAATCTGAGAAACAATGGAGTAGATGCATACCAAGAGGGTGGGTCCATCAGTATATATCATCTATCAGGTGGTAATGAAATCGAACTCAGTAGTGTAAATATAAATCAACTCGGAGTGGGTGGTACTCAGTCTTATTCAGTAATTTTCGATAGTTCTGATGTAAACATGCTACCCTCTGGAACTTCTTCTTTCCGAGCTCGGCTATCAAATCTGGTTGGTGATAAAGTTCCTGGAAATAATAACGCTGACGCACTTGCTCTACACGACATGCCTCCAGTACCTAATAGACCTAATTCAGTTGGATCCCCTACAATAGAGAGAGGTTCCTCAATTCAATTTGAATCTACTGCAATGTCGAATGATCTAGTTGATGATATGATGAGTATGACAGCAGAATTACAGTACACGCCTACGGGTAGTGAGATCTGGGACAATTCATGGATAAGCTCAGCAATTCGAGTTGATTCAAATACTGGTTCACACTATGTCCACACAATCGATGCTCCACTGACTGCATCGGCAGGTTCCTATGATATTCGTATGAAGTGGACAGATTCAGGCGGCCAATCATCTGAATGGCAAGTCACAAATAATGCATTTACTCTGCAAAATGCACTACCTCTAGTATTGACTAGCAGTGATGAAGGTTTTTCAGGGATTCCAACCGTCAAGGTGGGTACGGATGAGTTAGTCTCAATTGAGGGTCAAATATTCGATATGGAAACTCCTTTGTCTATGCTTACAATAGAAAGTGATGACTCTAGGTTTATCTCGTTTGATTCCGCTAGTCTAATGTTAAGTGTTAACTTTGATAGTATAGTTAGTGATAGCCATGGTAATTCGATTTCTCAAGGAATCTATTTCACAGTTATGGATGATGATGGTGGAATTAACTCAGGAACTGTGATGTTCAATATCATAGAAAATGGGCAACCACGCTGGGCAGCTATTCCGACTCAATCTTTCGATGAAGGTGGTTCAGATAGCATTATTCTATCACCATATCTTTCCG
>JASMAJ010000125.1 GCA_030754395.1 Candidatus Thalassarchaeaceae archaeon
AGATAGTTTGACACCGCGTTTTTCTTTGAATGTCAATTCGTGACGCATAATCTCGTAGGCGAAGATATCTGCTGCTTCATCACTACAAGAACCTCTCTTTCCGGTACAGGTTTTGATGAAATTTGCTCCTGCGGCAAGAGCCATTCGTGCCACTGAACGCATCTCTCTTTCAGCCAACAACGGTGCTTCTATGATGACTTTGAGAACCACCTCACCTGCTGCTTCTCGCATTGCAATTAATTTCTTCAAGTCGTTTTCATCGGGGAATTCTTTGCTATCACGTGGCTCTAGTACTACGTCTACTTCATCAGCACCAGATTCTACCGCCGTTCTTACTGCAATTTCAATTTCTTCGGGAGATGAACTTCCAACTGGAAAGCCACCAGCAACAACAGCTAGTGCAATTCCTTCATCGAGATGTTTGCGAACAATTTCTAGATGCTCTGAAAAGACACATACTGCAGCTGGATTTACCGAATTTGCTTGTGAGCAAAAAGAAACTAATTCATCCTCTGAGGCATCATGATCTAGCAATGTAAAATCAAGACAATCGATAATGTCTCGAGTATCCATCTTCCTTCCTCAGGAGTGCTCGGCCTCAAACTTCTGCATGAATTCAACGAGAGCCTTGACTGATTCAATTGGACAGCCATTGTACATACTGGCTCTAATCCCTCCAACCGAACGGTGTCCTTTCAGTCCACCCAGACCAGCGGCTGTGGCCTTCTCAAGAAATACAGATTCCAAGGCTTCATCAGCCAGTCTCCAGGTTACATTCATCACTGAGCGTGAATCTAAATTTGCGTGAGGGACCCAGAAGTCACTTCGGTCTAGTTCTTCGTAAAGAAGGGTCGACTTAGCCTTATTTCGGGCGATTGAACCATTCAAACCACCATTCTCTTCAAGCCATTTGAATACACAATCTAAAACGAAGATACCGAAGGTGTTGGGTGTGTTGAATAGTGATCCTTTGGAAGCGTGAATGGTGTAGTCTAACATTGTGGGTAGATTTCCTGCTTCTGAGTTCGCCTGTGCTCTTGCTAGAGCCCAAGGAGACAGTATGACGAGAGTAACTCCCGAGGGTCCGAGATTTTTCTGAGCGCCAGCATAAATCACATCATGCGCACTAACATCAATAGTAACTCCAGCAATGTCTGAAGATGCGTCTACGATACGTGGTTTTCCCCCCGAGTCGGGTAGGTGATGGTACTGAGTCCCGTAGAGTGTGTTGTTTGAGGTGTAGTGAAGGTAGACAGAATCATCTCGCAAATTGTAGTCTCCATTGTTTGGCACTGATTTGAATCCATTTTCTGAATCACTCCAGATTGCCATTCCATCCCCTATTCTATTTGCTTCTTTGAGGGATTTCTTCGACCATCCGCCAGTTTCAAGAAAATCGGCTTTTTCATCTGATTTTAGCAGATTAAGCGCAGACATGTAGAATTGTAAAGATGCTCCACCCTGTAAGAATAGGATAGTGTAGTCGTCAGGTACTGAAAGAACCCTCCTGATTCGATTCATTGCACTATCAACAACAGACTGGAAGGCTGCGCTTCTGTGACTAATCTCACAAAGGCCAAAGCCACTATTGTTCATATTTGGTAGTGCAGCCTGAACTTCTTCGACTACAGATAGTGGTAGAACTGCTGGTCCTGCACCGAAGTTGTGCACTCGCTGACCCTCACCCATGCCTAACTGCCATCCACTGGGGTCTTTCACTTATTCTGAATGAAAATATGGAATTTCGAGGGGTTGGATTCAAGCCGAATGCTTCAGCCCAAGGGTCGTGCTTCGAATCGGCTTGGTCATGTTGCAAGGCGCTCGCCACGTTCACATTGCCGCCCTGAATGAAGCAGCATTTGAACTAGGATTCGATATAGAAATCCATGAATTACGCAAATCTTCAGATTTGTCAGATGCTTCTCCTCATGCCCTTGTATTCCCTGGTGGTGAGTCTACAACTATGCGACTTACTGGTAATGATTCTACGTCTAAACTACTGCCAGCAATCTTTGACTGGATAAGAAATGACGACACTCGCCCCGTTCTTGGCACCTGTGCTGGGGCAATTTTGTTGACTAATCCGAAAGATGGCGGTGAAGCATTGATTGATGCACAAATTGATCGTAATGCATATGGCCGCCAAGTGGACTCATTTCAGAGCACATTAGATTCTTCTTTGTTAGGGAGTGAATTCCCTGGGGTTTTCATTCGTGCTCCGAGGTTCACAAGTGTAGGTGAGGCAGGGCAAGTTGTAGTTACAAATGGCGACGAGGTTGTTGGAGTTAGAACTTCTAACCGAGTAGCCCTGACTTTCCATCCTGAGTTGTCTGACGACAGAAGCTTTCACGTATGGCTTCTCAAAACTGCAATGGAGGTCTCTGAATGACTTTCTCTGTTCGTTTACCGAATATCCCTGAATTGCCGGAGGCAGCTGATGCTAACGATACAGAGGGTTGTATCCAATGTCAGATGGGTAGTAAACTCGTACTTTTCATCACTGGACATTGCCATTGGATGTGCGATTATTGCCCTTTATCAGAGAATCGCCGCGAGATTGATTTCATGTATGCTAATGAGCGCAAAGTAGAGATTGATGATTGGAATTCTGTGATTGAAGAAGCTCGAGCGATGAAGGCTACAGGTGCAGGAATAACAGGAGGGGATCCTGTAATGGTCAGGGAGCGAGTCCTCGAAGCATGTCGAGTACTAAAGTCGGAATTTGGTGCTGATTTTCATCTTCATATGTACACTAGTATCCCATTTCGAACAGAATGGGCTTCAGAATTTGCTGAAGCAGGTTTGGATGAAATTCGCTTCCATTTCTTAGATTTAGATGAGAATAAATATCGTGAAACAATGCAGGCTTGTCTTGATGCGGGTATGTTAACGGGTGTTGAATTACCTTGTGAGCCTGACAAAGAGGAACAACTGCTACAACTTCTTGAGACAATGCGCGAAATGCCCGTCCAATTCCTAAATTTGAATGAGTTGGAAATTACTGTAGGTAATCATGACAATATGGAAGTGCGTGGATTCAATCTTTCTAGTGAAATCACCGCAGGTGCTTCTGGTTCTGCAGAGGTTGCAACAAAGATGCGTGACCGTGTCATGGCTGCTGCAATTGGTGTTGCGGACCCCTTTGATGGCATCACTCGAGAACCTTATGGGTATCATCTCAAATTCTGCACGGCTACTTACAAGGACAGTGGTCAATTACGCCGGAGATTCCTACGTAGAGGTGAACACACAATATCTCCTCATGAAGTTCTCACTGACGATGGAACTCTAGTTTTCGGAGCTATAGATTGTACAAATGAGTTTGCTGAAGATTGGATTCAAGAGATTCATGAAGAAACAGGTCTTCCTCGTCGCTTCATGTTTTTCGATGAAAGTAATCAGCGAATTGAGGTCCCCCTCTCTATGGCAGAGGAGCTTGCTGATGTTATCGAAGCACCGATTGCACTTGTCGAAGTACATCCTACTTACGAACGATTAGAGATGACAGTTGTCTATCTAAATGTGGAAGAAGAATGACATCTGTTATTGAGATTGTTTTTTGTACCTCGAATGATAGTAGTCAGATATGCCCGTGCAGACATTCGATGTCCAAGGCACTGGTATCGATCCATACCGACGCCTTTC
>JASMAJ010000126.1 GCA_030754395.1 Candidatus Thalassarchaeaceae archaeon
TTCCCATTTGTGAGCCACGTGCTGAATAAGCAACACCTTGAGCAGCTTGACCGGAAATCAACATCCTATGCCCTGGTAGTAAAGCAAGAGCCATGTTGTCATCAGGTGCACCGACCAAGGCGCTTGGGATATAATTCAAGAAAGTGTGTACAGTTCCACAGGCTACAATAATTCCTGCAACGGCATCCAGTGGAATCCCAATCCCTACTGCGACAGGGGATAGTGAAAGAGCAATCAATGCAACATTGTTAACGTGGAATCCAGGAATCAAACCAGTTAGACAGCCAAGAAAAATCCCGAATATGAACGAAGCGATGAGCCAAGCGAAGTCCAATAGCCAGGGGTCCACAGAATCACCTCAACGAATATCTAAGCAGAATTGCATTGTATTTCCAACACTTTCTTCTGCTGTCGAAAGTCTTCCAGTCCAGTCAATAGGTTCGCCAATCGATTGTTGTTGGCTGGCCTCAGTACCATCTCCTAGTAGACATAAGTGCTCATCCGAGCCCGAACGCTCAATCCACTGATTGCCATCCTCATCCATCGTTGCTTCTCCATTAATCACTACTAACTTCCCTATGTCCCATTTCCATGAGTTGTACCCATCCCCCCAATTCAGACGGTTAGGTTCCGGTGCATCTCCTACGAGAGTCCAAGTTCGTGCTTCTAGGATGATTCTGCCCTCACTTTCTGACCAAGTTATTGTAGCGTTGAATAGGATTTCTTGTCCACCCTCAATCCACTCAGCGTGCTCTCCAATCAACTGGAATCTGAGTTTTGTTGAGCGTGAATAATAATCAGGCCCATCACCGACATAACCCTTGTCATAGTCGGGAGAAATAGGGTCAGTGACCCAGCCGCTAAAGGTACATCCATTGATGCAATGTATATTGATGTGATCAAAAGGTGATTGGGCGACATCAAGAAGCGATGCTTCCCCTTCTTCAATTACTGGTGTCATGGCCGAAGCATTAAATCCTCTATCAAGACAAATTATAGCTTCATCAGTTGACCACATTAGTCTCCCAGTCCAAACTTTGTTGATCCCTTCGATGTCATCTTCGAGGTCTTCAGGAGAGGGTAACAAGCAAAGCACATCATTTGGAGAGGGGCATAATAACCACCAACCATCATTTTGTTGAGTTACATTACCTTCGATTGCAACTAATTTCCCTACTTCATATGATAGAGAGTATGGCTCTAATTCCCAAGATAAATCAACGGTTGACCCTTGATTAAGAACTTCGATAGCAGTAGCTTGAACCAAAAGACGCCAGCGTAGAGATCGCTGGTCATATTGTAGCCAACCAGAAATTTCTACATGACTTCCCGCTTCTACCCACTCCATCACACGTCCTTCAATTTGCATATACAGTAAATGGTCGGCGTTGCCATAGGATGGATTATCCATCAGGCTCAATGAGTGGTATGTCACATCCGGCTCTAGAGCTTCACTTAGGAACCCATCAACTCTAACCGACATATTTGCATAATCTGCAGGGTTCATTGCGACTTCCACAATTTGAACTGCAGTATATTCAACACCATCACATTTTGAGTCTGCACAATGAATTGCCCCATACCCGTTGGACGATAACCAAATTCTCCCATTCCACTCAGTTACTTCTCCTTCAACTGTAACAATTGTTCCTATTGGCGGCACGTCAATGTCTCTATCAACATACCATCGTACTTCTGCCATTGAATGACCATCAACTTCGCGGATTTGTAAATCAATCCTATCTGATTGTTCACCATACGGGTCAACAACGAAACTAGTTAGTACTCCTAAAACCTTGACAGTTTCTCTTGGGTATTCATGAATCTCATCAATCTCAATCATATCGGGTTCGCGAATAACAGCATAGAAATTCATTGTTGAAACAAGTAGTAGAGAAGTGAAGAACATTACCCAAAGCTTCGCCATGTGTTACGCGATAGTTAACCTACCCTTGAACATTCACTGAAGCCAACCCCCGAAAATGTAGCAAAGCCGCTGATACATTTCACCTTCCCTGAGAACAAGGTTCATCCCTCAATCACCTTCGAGGCATCATCAGGACCCGTAGCTCAGTTGGTTAGAGCGCTCGGCTCATAACCGAGTGGCCATCGGTTCAAATCCGGTCGGGTCCACCAAAATTCACATTTTTCGCTTTTTTTGTGAAATATTCTTACTTTAGTTAAGAGAATTGCATTATTCAGCAACCTAACGAATCCGGCAACTTATCGAAGCCTTTCAGGCTAATACTCAAATACGGCCTGAGTCGGCCTTACTGTGATGAGTGCCGCACGTTCTGTTCGACCTGCCCTAATGATGCTGGCAGTTTACTTCTTGAGTACATGGGCAGGAGTGGCGGCTGTACAGGCACAAGGTGCAGTTCCAGACATCACACTTTCTTGTGACCAGCCTCAGCCGATAGATGTCTATCCTGGTGCTACAAGATCTAGTCTCATAAATTGCAGACTTGAGAATCCAACCATCCATCAAGAGAAGGTTAGAATCACAATTCAAGCAGGTGTGCTTGCTGTGTCGGGCCCCGCCTCTCTATCAGTAGGAGGGGGCTCCGAGGTCCCTTTCCAGGTAATGGTGCGAGCTGAATTGCGTGCACCTGAGGGTCAGCATCAAGTCACGATCTCTGCAGAAGTGACAATGGCTAACGGAGTACCAGTTACTAGCGACCCTCAATCCTACAATATCATGGCCATTATCCGTCAATTTAGTCGACTTCGAGTCGCATCAGAAGTGGCCTTCCTACAACTGCGACCAAAGGTTGATTATAATCTGATTTTTGATGTCTATAACGATGGTAACGCAATGGATCGATTCAATATTGAGGTTCAAAATTATGATGAACTAAACGATGAAGGATTCCAGCTCAGTATCCCGTTGGTTAGTGTTGAAATTGAATCCATGGCTCCTCCGGAGAAGATAAGAGTTCAGATGAGGACTCCGAAAAATCAAGGTTGGACTGACAAATACTACTCTTTGCAATTTAAGGCCACTTCAGAGTATTCTGTTAGAACTGAAGGTATTCCGAATTATCAAATTCAAACAATGACTATTTACATCAGGGGTGTTTATCTACCTGGGTTTGAATTCATTGGAACTATGATGATGACCGCATTAGCTGCTGCTGCATTTGCTGGGCGAACATCTAGGGAATCTGATGATGAATCAGAATTAGTAGAATTAGATTCTCGCATTTTCTGACAACTACAATTCAATGAATCTTTGTCACTTATGTTGGCAACGGGTTGATAACCGAAGTACGTGGACGGCTAATCGACTAGAGAGGCAAAACAGATGAGCAACGGTGGGCTACTTCAGAAGGCGATGGAAGTTCAAGAGGCGAATGATGATATTATTGATATGGATTTACCCATAGAATCAGAACGCTCTTCAATCACTCTTGGAAAGATAATCAGTGTCTTAGGTATTGGAGTCATTCTACCTCTATTGATTCTCATGTGGTTTGGCGTCTATATTGACATAATTTCTATCACAATATTAACTCCTCTTGTTATTCTGATGTCGTTGGTTTTTGTCTGGTGGAGGTTGGAAGTCGGCCGACCTAATTTCATGGGTGGTTCTGGGATTAATACCACTCCAGCGGCAGTAGTTATTGTTACATTCATTATTCTT
>JASMAJ010000127.1 GCA_030754395.1 Candidatus Thalassarchaeaceae archaeon
GGAATTAGTATTGAGTGAGATTACGATTTCCAAACCATTCTCTCAATCAGAAGTGCTAGTTCAAGAAGAACTAGCATAGGCCCTCCTACTAGGAACATAGAGAGTGGATCTGGTGGGGAGAGGAAAGCGCCTATTGCAAATGCTGCAAACCATAGAAATCCTCGATTATCAGTGAATGCTGAGCGACTAACCACGCTGGTTCTAACTAACATTACAGCCACCAATGGGACTTGGAAACTGAGTGCTGAACCAAAGTATAGTCCTAGAATGAAACCAATCCAAGAGCGCAATTGCCATGTTGAATCTAGCCCCGCAGCTCCTGCATCTGCAGCCAGATAATCGAGAAGGAATGGTACAAGGATGACATGTGCGTAGAATAATCCAAGTCCTCCAAGGAGAATCATTACCAGTAGAGACCCTAAGAATCTAGCAAAACTTCCTCCTGAATTTTCAGTCACAACACGCTTTCCCTCAGCAATTATCCGCCGACCGTTCCAAGCTAAATCGGAGATTAATGTGATTAGCAAAATTGCAATACCAATTTGGCTTGCAATTCTCAATTTTAGAAGTATTATTTCCATAGGTTGTAATACGATTATCTCTACTCCAACTGGCCTATACCCCTCAGCATCAAGCAACCACTCAATTGCGTATTCAGCCATTGGATATCCCACAATGAATCCAATTAGGAACATTGAGACAAGGAGTTGAAACCTACCTCGAAGATGCGAAAAAATGGCGCGAATCTCTGCTCTTGGCAGTAGGTCACCGGATTCGCCCATGGGTCTCGGTGTATGCACCCATTGGTGAATACATCGCTTCTCACCTTCGCACAATTATCGATAACAAATCACCATCTTTCAGACGATGATCCAATCCTACTCGCTGCCAGTCGAACTTTGCACTAGGGCCCTTTACTCTCGCATATCTGAATTTTCTAACAAAATCTCGATGCAGTTTCTGGCATACATTTCGAACGGTTGATGTATCTTTGATTATCAATGGTTCAATGAGGTCTGCTTCTTGTCCTTGAGGTTTGAGATATATCGACATAAAATGTAGATTATTGAAAATAAAATCTTTCATTTCTTCAATTCCTTCTCCCGTTTTTGCAGATACAGGAAGAATTGGCCAATCTTTTGGAAGCATATTATTTGCTTTCTTCAGATCTTTTTTCGTCGCAAGGTCAATTTTGTTCAGAACAATAACTGCATCGGAGTAAATGCGGTTCCCCGCCAAAGTATCTACAATGTTATCATCGGTTACATCAGTTCGCAAAGTGACGTTTGCTGAAACAATCCCAAAACTTCGAATTATTGCTTGAATTTCTTCATCGGTAAGATTAGTTTGTTCAAGCGTCGATCTAACGACCACCCCTCCTCGTTCTGTGCGATCAATGAAGACTTGCGGCTTGGGTTGATTCAGTCTCATTCCCGCTTTCCATAATTCAAAATCTAGAATGTCGAAATGAGATTCTTGGAATGGATCAACCACATAGAGTACCATATCACAACTACGAATTACATTGAGAATCTCTCTTCCTCGGCCTTTACCTTCCGAAGCCCCTTTGATGAGTCCAGGTAAGTCAAGAATCTGAATGGTCGCTCCTCGATGGTGTAGAACTCCAGGTATACAAGTTAGTGTGGTGAATTCGAAATTACCAGTATCTGACTCTACATCGGTTAATTGAGAAATAAGACTCGATTTACCAACACTTGGGAATCCGACTAGTGCAACCGATGCATCTCCTGATTTTTTAATTTCAAAACCCGGTCCGCCCCCGCTAGATTTGGCATGTGCTTGAGCCTTCGCTCTACGTTCTCTTAGAGCAGCAATCTTAGCCTTCAGTTTACCAATATGGCCTTGCGTAGCCTTGTTGTACTTGGTCTTAGAAATTTCTTCTTCGAGGGCTTTAATCTGCTCCTCGATGGTTGCCATAACAATCTCTCCGACCCCGTGCTGGGACATTCCGATGCGTCGGCCCAGAGTTCTTCAACCCGATGTAGTGATTGATAGTCAAGAGAGGGAAGCGTTGTATCTTAGTGCATTCTCGACGGATTTGTGGAGTGGGTAAAAAATCCGTCTCTTCTCCCTCTTTGGGAGAGACTTCGACATATTGCTATGCGTCATGAAGAGGTTCTCGATTTGCATACGGACGAACCGGGATATTACAAATTAGTTAAATTTCAAACAAAGTCTCAATTTACCCCATTTCTCGCCATATGTATTCAGCGTCGACACGTATCTTTGTATCTGAATCCATTATATCATAATTTACATTTAATGGATGATGTACCCGAAATTCTTACTCTGCGAAAGAGTGGTAAATGCACATTCCGTTTCCATTCAGAAGATGATGAAGCGATTGAATATGTAGCAGACTTACTCAATTCATGCTTAGTTGAGTGGCTAGATGACGGTGTGATATGTTAATCGAGGACTAAGCACAGGGTATTTTGGAGGGGTGAGTTTGGCTGAAGTGATATTGCGGCTTGTTGACCGAGATGCCTTCAGAAGACTTTCAGCAATGTCGGTCGAACAATTGGTCTGGGGCTTCGAAAGTGGCGATCTGCGAACTAGCCGCCCTGCTGGTGATTCCCGCTTTCATCGCGGATTCGATGTAGATATTGAGGGAGATTTTCTTGAGTGGGCGGATTCAGCCAAAGATTCTGAACTCGATTCCGAATCGCGACTTATCCTAGCTAATTGGTCCAGTGTAGCAGAATGGCGCTGTTGGGATGGAAGATTGTTCCTTTACATTGAGCCTACGATTCAAAATTCAGTAGAGAATGTTGATGAATTTCTTTCAACTTCATTGTGGGACTCATTTTCAACCGCGTTGAATTCTATGGATGGTGAGTCTTTTTCAGAATCAGTTGTATTAGATTGGATGAATCGGCGCCAAGAATTGGGTGAAACCTTGAACCCAGATGAAGATCCTCGAATTCTTCCTACAATGGAATCTCATAAGTCCTTGACAAGTTCATTATATGATTTCATAGAACTTTCTCGGGATAATCAAATGATGCTAATGATTGGCAGAGAATATCTTGAACCCGAGTCTTGGAATTTAGAGGGTATTACTCTAGAGAGTGTGGTATAATGACAGACTTGCCAATGATTCCAAACCCTCCTACCAATGCTCCTAATTCTGGTGTAGTCGTCATTGGAAGATTCCAACCTCTACATTTCGGACATGAAATTCTCTTGAACTCAGCAGCCGATTATCGTGATTCAAATCATCCTGATTTAACTTTGATAATCTGTGTTGGTTCGTCTAATCGGCCGCAGTCATTGACCAATCCGTGGTCTGCAGATGAGAGGTCTACAATGATTGAAAAATGGGCTGAAAGTAATGAGGTTACTAACATCCTCATTTGTCCAATACCAGATATTGAAGACCCTCCTAATTGGATAAGTCATGCAGAGCAGTACCATGGTTCTAGTGGGGTATTGGTTACTACTGACCTTGGTACAAACGAACTCTATCGTGCTTCTGGTTGGGACGTTATTCTAAATCCTCTTGAACAGCGTGAGAGATTTGAGGGCTGGAGAGTTCGTGAAACTGCCCGCATGCTCAGCACTATTGCTAATGATGAAGCAATTAGGGAGGTGCTTGGATCCCTCATCCCTTCAGTTGTG
>JASMAJ010000128.1:0-270 GCA_030754395.1 Candidatus Thalassarchaeaceae archaeon
ACCACATGCTGGGCCGAGTTTCGGCCAAGGGAAAGAATGTCAGGATGTCACTATCTGCAACAGCCTGTGTGAACCTGTTACATGGATCTGGAAAACTGGTCTTCCCGATATAACCTGGTGCATCACTCACGGTGATTCTATCACAGTATTTCATGATAAGGTCTGGTTCTGGTTCAATATCATCATCAAGGAAAAGAATCCATTCACCTTTTCCGCTCCCAATTCCTACATTTCGGGATATGTGGGCACCTAGATTTTCTTTGTTTTGGA
>JASMAJ010000128.1:288-3590 GCA_030754395.1 Candidatus Thalassarchaeaceae archaeon
TTATCAATGACTATGAAATATTTGACAATAACACCTTCCGGTATCAGTATCTGTTTTATTCGGTCTATCAGCTTCTCATTGAAGTTATAGGAGGGTATTACCACATCTATGCTCAAATTGTACGACAATAATCCTGAACGCACTGAATCCTTATCACTAACCATAATTTAATTTCTGCTGATTCTGGATTTCGGTACCGCGTTGATTTATGAAATCCACTAGGTCCGAGATTAATGAACGCGATTTAATGGGCCTATGAAGTAGATCTCGGTGATCCGCTTCTATGATATTATTGAAAAGATGGATTGCATAGGATTGGTTGCACAGAGACCGGGCAGATTCATCGTGGCTCGAAGAAAAAATTGTTTGTATGTTATACCAAGGAATTGGACAGAACCATTCTACCGGTGCCACGTAAAGCGTCCAATCATATCCCATCACATCAAAGACATCTAGAATGAATTCCTTGTTGAAACTGAGATGATGTAATGAGGATTGGTCAGCAGACATTGCCTTTGAGTACAAGGCAGCGAGTACCGGGTGGCCGGGATTTGACACCCATATATTGCAATTGTTAATCTCTAACCCAGTACGGGCACGCTCGGATGCGAACAACAATCCCGTGGGATGATTTATATCGATTGATTTAACGCATATGGAGTCAAGATCGACCCACATGCCACCTTTATCGTGAATCAACTTGTAACGGAAAACATTTGAGAATGTAGTGAACCGCCCCCTAATCCCATCAATGGAATTCAACATTTCGAATGACTCAGATTCTGGAATCAATTCATTCGCGTCTTTCAGGGAGACCCCCTCTGGAACAGAGATATCTTCGTATGCATACAGTTCGAAGGAGTGTCCTTGGGATAGATATGATTGCATAGACAGAAGGCCGATCCACGTGATTGGCTTGCCAAACCAAAACGATCTGGCCACCGGCAAGTCCGGCTTCTCCCCCTTATCCAAGATTACACCTCGTTTGGATTGTTGTTCGATAATAGAAACCCTAGGCGCATCGGTACCTCCTTCCGAATCATGATTTGATATCCTTTATCCAGCATGCTATATTCTCCATGATGCGTCATGAGAAAGGCATCGATGCCAGATTTCGGATGATTTATTGTCTTTTCCTCTGCTTGGTTCCATTCATAGTCATCGAAAACCAGTACACTCCCATCCGAGGCCATCCTCCAAGCCATTTCTGCATCCAGGAGAGTATCATCAGCCCGGTGTGCCCCATCAATGTAAACTAGGTTGAAACCCATTTGCCCTTGATTCAGCATCTCATTCATTAGTTTGAATAGAGCAGGAGTTGAGAATTCTGGAATAGTTCGGACCCTATCGCTAAGGCCGGTTGAGAGTAGGTTCTCTTGAAAAGTCTTCCACCTATGTCTACCCGCATCTGTTTTCAGGAGGTCGAAATGATCAATACACACGAGCTTATTCCTCTCGTCATTCCCTCCGCACAATTCATTTAGAATCCAACAGGCGGAGCCGCCCTCCCATACTCCAATTTCAAGGGCCCGGCAGTATTCACGCACGTTGAATATTGGTTTGATAGTATCCTCCCACCGGTGTTTATGTCCTTCAAACCATTTCTCCCCTGACGTCAGTCGAATCATGATTCAGGTAATCTCCCAGGTGTGTTCCATGTCCTGAAGACAGAAGCAATGGTTTCCGGTCACACACTTTTTTTTCCGTATCATAAACTGAGACACAGAGTTCTCAACGCTATTGGCTGTAAGAACCTCATCAACTTGACCATATACAGGATCATCTATCCAATAGCAGAATTTCATTTCACCGTTCATCGATATACTTTGATAATCATCAATTCCACAAGTCCCCCCAACTAGGGTCCGCCCTTCGGTCAGGGATGCCAATGTGAACCAGAAATCAGCCGTATTCGTATTCAAAGTTGTACTTTCAGAGATCCAATTCCCAATCTTGCGAATTTCGTCTGCATGTATTGCACTGAGTTTAAGTTGTGGCGAGTTTCTTGTAACGTAGCCGTCATCGAAAATGGGCTGGAACTTTACAAAATCGAGACCCACCAGGGACGCAAAGCTCATTGTTCTTTCGACGTCCTCCAACTTGCAATTGGCACTGTTCACCACCACATTCATTCCGACCTCTTCCAGTCTTCCATTATGCTTGTTATTCACTGCCCTTTGGATATTTTTTAGAACCCTTGCAAGCACCTCACCAGAGATATTTCTCGTTTCCAGACAGATCTGTTTGTCAGTGGAGTCAAGCGAGAAAGTAATTCCAGTCAAACCATGATTCGAATATTCCACAAGGCGCTCATCATTCAGGAGCAGGCCATTTGTTATCACTATCACTTCATTCACAGATTTTCCATAGTATTCCACAATTTCTCTGAAATTGGGATGTAGTACTGGTTCCCCTCCCGAAAACACCACTCTTTCAATCCCCATCTGCTTTAATGATTCTGGTGCGACTAGCAATTTTTCTAGTTCAATGTTTCTCCGTTTCTCATTGCTCGGGTCTCCCCACTGGCAGTAGTGGCAAGTGAAGTTGCAGATATAGGTGAGATCGATTACCATCGATTTTGTTCTTTGGTTACTGGTCACACTATCACCCTATGCACGTCTGCATAATCTACCATATCTATTGAAACTGAATTAAGAATTTCTACGCTATGATGGATAAATCCACCATGTGTTACTAAACAAACAGGAAAGAAGTCATCATCACGAGATCTAAGATTATCTAGAACTGCCTTGCATCTCTTTCTATACGCTTCAACCCGTGATTCAGGTATTTTTGGAAGTCCGGGAGCAAAGATAGGGGGGAAAGGCGTCAAGTGTTTTTTTTCAAAAAAATCATAAGCTTCCTGCCCGAACCATTTCGGATTCATCCATTCTGTCAGATCTGCGCTTCTGGTTAGTTCACAACCCAAACTCTTGGAAATTGCTTCTGCGGTCTGAACGCAGCGAAGAAATGGACTGGTATAGACGTTCTTCACATTCCTGCCAATAAGTTCAGCCGTCTCCCTCGCTTGTGAATGCCCTCTTTCGGTCAGGGGGGCATCCTGCGGATTCAAACCTAGGCTAACAGCTCTTTTTGGCCACTCAGGATCCCATTTTTTTTTTTCGTTGAAATCCATTCTCTCACCATGCCTGACGAGATACACCTCACGATTATCCATTGTCTTTCCTTAATGACCCCTTCATATTAACTGTTTTTGAGCTCTAACCTAGCGCAATTGGCCAGACTGAGCTACCCCCGCTAAACAAATTTCTTTGGCGCTCTTTTATATACTAGTGATATTT
>JASMAJ010000129.1 GCA_030754395.1 Candidatus Thalassarchaeaceae archaeon
ATCATAAGTGCTGCAAGAAATAGGCTACGCACCTGTTCTGCATTCTCCATATTACTCAATGAAATCCTAACCCCATTTCAAGATATACCTGCAAATGTTTGCAATACTATGCAAAACCTAGTAAATTCGTATGAGCAGCGAATTCAATTTATTCGTCAGCGAGAGTCTGTAAATCTACAACAAACCCTTCTAAATCCCAAGATGTGCCTGTATAAGCAATTCTCTTGCGCATTTGCTTGTCAAGAATGAATGTGACTGTAGAATGCCCTACTTCGTAATTGCTGAGGCTTTCAGAGTGGGGGTTAGTACCATTTTCTTCTTCGGATGTTCCTTCAAGAATACAAGACAGCCAATCACCATCAGGTCTTTCGTAATCGTCATCACACATACAGTGCGCATTACTACCTGAACCCATGACCCATCCTTTGCCATTGCAGTCTACTCCAACGGGTAACATGGAAAAGTTAGCATTTTGAGCAACCCAAGCAATATGTGTGTTATGATTAGCATTTGAGTTCAAGAATCCATCTTCTGCCATCGTCCAATCCCAAGTATCGAGGTCCCATTTGTAAAGAGTCCAATTTGCCTCGGAATCCAATGCTACACTATTTTCCTCACGAGCCATGCTATCGAGGTCAGATACGGTGCTACTAAGACTCAGATTTTCGTAAGGATAGTCAATTTTAACAGTTGAGTTATTTTCATTCAATAGCAATACTCGATTTGTAGCGTCTTCAGGAGGTGAACTTGCAGCAATGTGCTCATTGTCGACAATAACATTCCAATCACTGTAAATTTGAACAAGTTGACTTGAACGTTCAGAAGTTAGGTGAATCCAGTCGTAACCCATCAATTCAGTCCATTCTGCTAGATGCTCGACAGTATCACGTGCTGGGTCGATTGTTATCGAAATAAATAGAACCTGTTCTTCGTACCCGTCTAAGTTTTCCTTAGCCCATGCCATATTGGCTGAGATAGCAAGGCAGATGTCTGGACAAGTGGTGTAAATGAATGCTACAACTATGACTGTGCCATTGTGGTCAGAGAGTGTGAACCCATCACCATTCTGGTCTAGTAAAGTGAAGTCAGGTGCTGTTGGAGGCTCTCGATACTCGATTCCATTGAACTCTAAATCTTCTCCGCCTTGTCCTAAGCAACCAGAGATCATGATGGAAACAAGAAGTAAAGATATGGCCGATTTATGCATGATTTCACTCTTCTAGTAGGACGAGGATGTCTTCGATTACCATCTCAGCATTCCAGTCCGTATCGGCCCACCAAACTCTCTGATTTAGATTCTTGTCGACTATGATTGTTCCAGTTGTGTGGTCTACCCAATAACTCAGAGGATGATGTTTCACAGTAACATCTCCTTGTTCCTCTTGTTGCGTATCTAGCCCACATCCATCATCATCAACAGACTCTCCTTCAGGTGTGTCTGCGCATTGATCAAATCCGTCAGCCACGCCATCTCCATCTTGGTCAGAATCATAAGTTGTGAGTCCTACATCGAAGTTTTGCCATACTGGTTCTATTTGTTCTAAGTCACCTGTAAGATGGGGCCAATTAAGGCCTCTTTCATCTGCATATTGATTGAGTACAGAAGAGTTGTCAGTCCAAGGGTCAACAGTAATTGAAATGATGGCTACTTGAGTTCCATAGAGGTCTCCAAGTTCATTGGAAACGTAGTCTAGATTGGCACTTACTATTGGGCAAATATCGGGACATCTTGTGAATAGAAAAGCAACAACAATGACCTTCCCTTCCAATTCATTAAATTGGAAAGTTTCGCCATTTTCATCAAGGAGTGCGAAATCTTCAACAGGAACTGAAGGACTAATTTCATCTCCGTAGAACTTACTCTCTTCTTGACCCATGCATCCACTGAAAAGAAATCCGAAAGTCACGAAAAAGGTCAAAATTTGTCTTAATCTATTATTCATTCTTCTTCCTCCTTTCCCCGGCGATTGATCCAGATAATTGCTGCAGCAGCAAAAGAGAGCACTGCACCTCCCATTAGAAGAGTTCCGCTATCATTTTCGACATCCTCTGATTGTTGTTTTCCTCCTGATAGATTATACCCACTTGGTGGTAAGTTCTCAGTATGATTGTCATTCATTATTTTCAGGCTAATTGAGCCCCATTCCGCCCCTTCTTGTGAAACCATTACGGTCAGTTCCTGAGCGGTCCAATTTACAGGGTTCAGCCAAAGTCTACATTCATCATCAACACTAGATGAATTGTATTCTGCAACATCACAATTCCAGTCATTCACACCATCTCCGTCAAGATCTATAGTCAACACTCGGCTTTGGTTTCCAACATTGTAGAATACTAAAGTGTCATTTTGCTGAACCGTGGCCAGTTCTGGTTGTATTGATGAATTTCGCAAGATAAAAGAGAATGTATCAGCACCATGAGCTGTTACTGATGGTACCAATAGTAACGTCACCAATATGGCGGCCACGAACTTGATTCGCATCGCTTCACCTCATTCGTTTTCAATTGCTTCAGCCGACCATAGTGCTGGATAATTAAAACGGGAATCATAATCTTCATCGAATTGAACTACATAGACTCCACTTACCATCTCGGAGATGTAGATGAATCCACGTGGGTCATATTGTAAGCCCCAATCGAATGGTATCATACAAGACGCCCAGCAATCTGCTAAATCATACTGCAAAGTTGCAGCGGGGTCTTCTATCCAAGTAGGTCCCGCAGGAAGGTAGTATCCTATCGTGTGAGTTTCGGCCAAATTCTCAATGGCCTGAAATCCTCTATCTGGTTCTGGATATCCGTTTTCCCATTCAAGCTCATCCCATATTTTCCCATGGTCCGTCACCCATGTTCCTGCATGATAGTGGGCCCAGTAAACATGCCCATCCGCTCCAGTATCACCATTGTGAGGGCTGAAAATGTAACCTCCAGGAATATAATGCTGAGGATGACTACTGCCATTTTCGAGAGTCCCTTCACCAGGTAATCGCCACTTGGAAACAAGGAATGGTTTGGTAGGGTCGGTCGTGTCGATTGTCCAGACATAGCCTGTATGATTAGCATTCGAACCATATTCTGGGGCGATGTAAGTGAAATGCCTCCAATTGACTCCAAATGTTGCATCATCTGGTCCCGTGCCACATTTTTCTGGCCAAGTTTCTATCGGGTCGATTTCACTTATTCCCGAACAGACTAGATTGTCCATTGGTACAGCGTAGTGTATGTTGTCGTTTCCTTGATTGGAATCTAACCATTCTTCGGGACTCATATTTGCGTGTCCGCCCCCATCAGGACCATACCAGCCGTCATCAGCGGTCGGGCATCCTAGCCAGCGACCAACCTCCGGTGGCCATGAAACTCCGAATGGGTCGGCTACGGTTGGCGGGTTACTAACATCGACTAGTCTAAGACCAGCTCCCCAGTATGAGACTACCAGAAGTTTCTGTTTTGTTATTGGATGTTCGAAGTAGACATTGTCATGATTGAAGATGGAACCTCCACAGGTGGTGTATGGTTCAGGGGTATAACCACCCCAGCGAAGAATTTCACGGCTTGAGTTCTGTTGCTCATTGTTCTGATTAG
>JASMAJ010000012.1 GCA_030754395.1 Candidatus Thalassarchaeaceae archaeon
TTTTTGCAGCAATTTCTCCCGATGATCCAGAAACTTTTGAGGCTGAAATCCAAGGGAATTGCGATGGTACTGCAGATTTGAAAATAATCGTCAAAGGAGAAAATCTACGCTCTGTACGTGCAACTGTTGATGATCTATTGGCTTGTTTGGCCGCTGCTGAATCAACTCTTAATGCTGTCAGCGATTCTTGAGAGCTTTTGCTGCCTTTCTGCCACTATCAACAGCAGCATCGCTAAGTGCGTGAGAAGTCAATACATGAGTACCAGCTAGAGCGATGCCGCTTTCTAGGAACAAATCTCCAGGAACTCGTTCACTTTCCTTACAAGGATGAAGCATTACAGACTTAGTTGAACGGCGTACTGCGACCATGTTTCTCCAATCAGGATATCTTGTGTCAAGGAGTGTTTTTATTGCATTCAATCCCTCTTCTCCATCTGAATTAAGACAAACCGCATGCAATAGAGTACAATCACCTTCTGAACCTCGAGTAGGGACTCTATCCGGCTTTGTCTGATCGACTACGATTACTCCTGATTCAATATCAAAAAATCCAGAATATGGAAGCATCGGTTTGCCAATTAATGCAGCATCGATTGTTGCAACTCGGTGTTCTGTGCATGCTTCAAGGCTATTTGTGGATAAATTAGTTCCCTGAAGTAATTTTATTATCGCATTCGGAGGAATTGCAAGCACGACTCCGTCACATTCTATTTGCTCATTATTGACGCTCACGGCTCGGATTTTTCCTGATTCATCTAGAATCAATCCTTCCACTTGAGATTCTGTATGAATATTCACTCCCATCCCTTCAGCGGCTGTAATTATCTTGTCAACAAGATTTGACCAACCTCCAGTGGGGACGATTGCGCGCTCTGCCGCATCGCCACCTTCTATTCTCATAGCTGATAGGACCTCTCTGGCATGGCTGTTTTCGGTTCCAATCCCAACCATATGTGTGGCATTCCATCGCTTTCCTAGCACTCTAGGTGCGCGCAGCCTACGTAGTAATTGCTGGAATGGCCCACGTCTGCGCATCAAATGTAATCCAGAATCAAGAACCCAATCACCTGAGTCTTGTTTCCTTACTCTTCCTCCAAGAGTTCCATTTGATTCAATCAAAGTTACTGATGCTCCATCTACAGACAACTGAATCGCAGCAGATAGACCTGCAAGGCCTCCCCCTATCACGACTGCTCGCATTGAGATAGTGGTTCAACAGACAGCGAATGAGGTTTCGTACCCTTCAAGGCAGAGGGCTGGCCCCCTCATAGTGTGGCCACTCTGCCTCACGACCGCTCTAACCTCCTTTGGGAAGGAGGTAAATCAGGTGCAGTAACCAAGATGTTCTCGGCCTCAATTGACCGCTGGATAGATGCCATGGTTGCTGATGAACATGGAGGCGGACAAAGCACTAATGTTGTGATTTCTGCAGTTGTAACTGCAAAGCAATCAGGAGTTATCGCTGGACAATGCGTAATTGATAGGATGATTCAGCAGCATTTTGCAAGTTGTAATGTTTCTTGGTCTATTGAAGAAGGAGGAAGAGCCGCTGTTGGAGATGTAGTTCTCACAATCGAAGGGATTGCAGATTCTGTACTTCGCTGCGAGAGGATAATGCTGAATCTTTTGGGACGAATGTCGGGGATTGCAACAAATACCGCTGAATGGGTAGAATCATCGAACTCTATGGGAGTGGCTTGCACAAGAAAAACCGAATGGGGATTGCTAGACAAGTGGGCAGTTCACATAGGAGGTGGTCTGACTCATCGTTTAGACCGCTCAGATGCTTTGATGATCAAAGAGAATGACTTACCTGCGCTTGCCCCAGAAGCACCTGATGAACTCAGCGCAGTTTCTCAAGTAGTGATGGAAATCGATATGAAAACTCATGCTTCATTTACTGTGATTGAAGTTAGAAATAGAGAACAGGCATTAGCCGCGGCTGGTGCTTGGGCCGAAGTTCAGGTTGAACGAGGCGAATGTGAGAAAATTGTCTTACTGCTAGACAATATTGGCCCAGAAGGATGTGCTGAAGTCCATTCAAAATTAATGTCAGAAGGACTTCGTGCCTGGTGTATACTTGAGGGGTCTGGCGGAGTCAAAAAATCTCAACTTGACCAATGGAAAACAAGTGGGGTCGATTTAGTTTCAACAAGCGTGCTTAACAGAGGTGTAGCGCCTCTCGATTTGTCAATGAGAGTGAGGACTGATTGAATGGGTGAGATACCAGATAGTCACCCTCGCAAGGCCTCATTACTCGCGCGTGCTAAATTAACAGAAGCAGCCCGTGAAGGACTCTTGGCTGAGTCAGCAATGATTGCTCACGGTAGAGGGGAGGCTTTTGATTACCTACTTGGCGAGAGAACTAGTGATTCCGCTAAGGCTGCAATAAAAGAGTGTGCTGCGCGGCTGTTAGCAGCCAATAATCCGGTTATTTCGATGAATGGAAACACAACAGTTCTAGCAGGTAAGCAAGCAATTCGGGCCGCAGCAATAATTGGTTGTCCGATTGAAGTCAATATCTACTATCGAACACCTGAGCGTATAGAGAAATTAATCACGGCGCTTGAATCGATGAAAGAAGAAGTGGCTGCAGAAGTTGATGAGAAAACCAAGGCTTCGGTGATGGCTGTTGAAATTCTCGGAGCTGATGCTGATGGAAAAATCGACGGACTCGAAGGACCCAGATCGATTTGTTCGAGAAAAGGAATCGAATCAGCAGATGTTGTACTTGTTCCATTAGAGGATGGAGATAGATGTGAGGCTCTAGTAGCTCTTGACAAACAAGTCCTCGTGGTTGACCTCAATCCACTTTCACGTACTGCGCGTACTGCCACAGTTACAATCGTTGACGAAGTAGCAAGGGCATTAGGAGAAATGGAGGAATTACTTCTTCAAAATCCACAACCAACAGACTGGGATAATCAGAAAACACTTCGTGAAGCACTAGACATCATTTCTGATTCGTCCAAACGAATCTGACTAGGCTGTTGCGAATTGTTCGCGGAGCATTCTTTCACAGCGTTCTGCTATTGCTTCGCCAACATCAGAAGTAGAGGCATCTCCTCCGAGATCGTAAGTTACACATCCACCCTCATCGAAGTGCTCTTGAATTGCATTTTGAAGAATATCTGCACAACAGTCGAGATTTGAGTCATTTTTCCTGTAAGCAATTGCCTCAAACATCAATTGAACTGATTGCAGCATTGCAATTGGATTAACGACGTTCTTCCCTGCATACTTTGGCGAAGATCCGTGAACTGGTTCGAATAGCATATGATTGGGTCCTAAGTTAGCACTCGCTGCCATTCCCATGCCTCCTTGAAGGACACTGGCAAGATCTGTTGCAATATCTCCAAACATGTTTGGAAGAACTACAACGTCGAGGTCTTCGGGATCTCTAACTAACCACATTGTGAATGCATCGATATAGGCTTCCTTAGTCTCTACACCCTCATGTTCAGAAGCAATCTCACGGAATACCTTGCGGAATAATTGACAACCACGAGATACATTAGACTTGTCAACACAAGTTACAGATTGAGGAATTCCTAATTTTTTCTGACGATGGCGAGCAATATCGAAAGCAAACTTGACTATTCTTTCACTACCTTTGCGAGATATTGGACGAGGATCCCATGCTACCTCGCCTTCAAGGCCTGGAAATTCATCGATAACGATTGGCTCATCCTTCTGGCCTTTTGCTCTCTGTTCCATTCTTCGTAATAGTGAATGGTAGAGCCCCTCTGTATTTTCTCGTATCATTACCATATCAACAAGGTCGGGTTCCCAAACTTGTTTGTGAATCCCATGTACCTTGTGAGGGACTCCTTTGTACAACTTCACTGGGCGAACATTTGCGAATAATTCGAGGCCTGAGCGAAGGCCGAGAATAGTTTGGCCGCCGGCCATATCGCCATTTGGCAATCTTGCGCCGGGCCATCCAATTGCACCGAGCAAGATTGCGTCTGAATTGTCTCTACAATGCTCAAATGAGCCTTCTGGCCACTCTTCACCTGTTTCAAGATAATATTGCCCTCCGCAAGGAATTTCAGTGATTTCAAAACTTATGGGGCTATTTTCTTCAAAAACAGCCAGAATTCGGAGCGCTTCTGCCATCACCTCTCGCCCTGTTCCATCGCCGGGCAAGACTGAGAGACGGTATGCTGCCATTGAGTGCGGCACTAGTTCATCATTCATCAATACGACCCATCCAGTCCTTCGGCCAAATCCAATAATCCAAACCGGTACATGCGATACTTGATAGACGGTCATCTAGAACATACCCTCCATGGACCGTTATGAGAAGGACGGGCGGGAATCTCCACGCATCGATGTGAAGACCTTGCCTGACTCAGTTGTACGGCTTTGGGAAACAATGCTTCGACTGGACCCTAATTGGAAGATTGACGAATGGTTGGAAGAGAGAGCGGATGAAGAAATGGAGTTAATTGAGGCTCATTTGGGTCGAGAGAGAATGCGTCTGCAACAAAGATTACATCGAATTGAAACTCTTGTGAAGAGACTAAAGCGACAACGAGAAGTTGCAGATCAAACATTAATGAGAGATCCTCATCAAAGAAATTTATTCGATGTTTTTGAGAAAACTCCGAAGGCAATTGAAGGAAAAATGTCCGAGCCCGTTGAGTTGGATGAACCGGCTGTCTCCATGGGAATACTAAATGGAGACGATGATCCTATCCTAGCAATAGTCGCTGAACACATCTTAGGAACTATAGAAGTAGCGAAAATAGAGGGGGTTCCCGCACTCCATTTCGAGGAAATAAACGATGTACTGGCCCCCATGGGTATCATTGTGGACGAAGTCGATGAGGCTATAGCCTATCTTCTGCAAAATAACGCCATTTTTGAGACAGAACAGGACTTCTTTAGCCTAAATTCACCCTGAAAACCGGCACTAAAGGAGGTTGGAACCAACCGTTCCCTTCAAAGAAGGAACCCATGTGGGACACCCCGTCGGTACTATGGTCAGCGACGCATCGGGATGGTACGCACGACTGGATAGGTCGTGCGAGAACAGAATTAATCAGCTGGAATTATGGCTTGATGCCTGGGAGGAATCAATCCGGCATAAAATCCCAATTGCGGCTACTATGCCTCACGATTGGCCTACTTTACCTGCTGGACTTCTTTCGAATCCCGGAGCTGTTCTAGACCACATGCTTGCGCGATACGATGCAGAAACTGATGGTCGCTCACCACGTGGAGCCTATGCAACACCTGCTCGATTTGCTGATGCAATGCTAGCGGATGAATTAGGAGAGAGGGGAAATGGTGATGCTACACCAATGCCTACTAACATTTCATTGGCAGCTCTACCCCCTGGATTCCGTGCCTTTGCAGCACAAATAAATGAGGCAAATGTCAAGGAGGAAGGAGATGAAGAAGATCAAGCTGTACTCAATAATGAGAAAACATTGTCAGGGATTCCACTCCCCTTCGCAGATCCTGCAGTAGGCGCTGGTCTATTCGCTGAGAGAATCCTCAAAATGCACTCAGAAAGAGTAGATGGGTTTGGTGCAGTCAAGATAAAGGAAGATACTCTTCGACTATTGAATAATCTACAACTTCTCGATATTTCTGAAATTGCAGTCAGATGCACACGCCGCAGACTTCTACTGGTGTTAGCTAAATCTGGTCTATTAGATTTAGATGGGTCTGGCGACGAGGGGCGAATCGGACGAAAAGAAGCAGAGGAAATATTGCAATCATGCGTCCGTCATAGTGATGCTCTTCGAAATAATTGGCCATGGGAAGATTCACCACGTTTGTTAATTTGTAATCCGCCATGGCTACGAATTAAGGATCGATTCCGAGGCCATCCTGATGGAAGCCACCTTCGTAAGGAATTATCTCGTGAATTGCGCAACATTACAGAATCTGATGGACGATTGAGATTTAGCACATTACTTGGAAATGTCAACCTCTACCGACTTTTCCTAGAGCGCTCTCTACAATTAGTAAGAGAAGGAGGACGTGTTCGCATGATTGTTCCAGATTCGCTTATGCGAGAAAAGAGCAGTATTCCTCTTCGTAAATTGATAGTTGAACAGAATTGTTGGGAATCTGCTTGGTCATTCCCAGAGAACCAACGCGTATTCCCTGGAGTTTCGCAAGGAGTTCTGGTAATCGGTATCACTGTTGCAGGTGAAACAACGAAACTGACCAGTTACGGTCCGCTTGAGAGTAGTGATGTATTAGCTGATGTGGGAATTGCTCGAAACGCACCCAAACTGGAGTTAGAAAGAAACACTTGGGCTGTTTGGACTGACATGAATTGGGCAGTTCCTCGCATGCCACGAAATGAGTATGAGAGAGATAATGTTCTGAAGGCAATAAACCGTCTTGCTGACCTACCGCGTCTTTCTGAAGAGCACAATTGGTTGAATCCAGGTGGAGACCCAATTAGAGTAAGAGTCGGAGAGATAGATCAGACAACTTGGGCAGAAAATATCCATCCTTGGAATCCTCGTTCACGAGGAACTCCATTCATCCGCGGGATTCACTTCAAACTGGATGGAAATAACGTTTTGATTAACCATCCAGGATATAATTCATCGATTAAGAGAGAATCTATTGAGAGATTGCAAGCTCTTTGGAGAGGACCTATCGGGCCAAGAGGAGTTAGTAGAATCGCATGTCAAGCAATTGTCAATGCTCAACAAAATCGTCGCCTACGCTGGGTAGTTGTCCCGCCAGATTGTGTTCTCGGTAATTCTGTCAACTTCCTCGAATTACCTGAAATTGTTCTTGATACATTAGCAGAACAGCATGGCGCAGTCGATCGGGGATTACTGTGGTTAGCCGACCATCTAAATTCTGATGCACTCGACCTCTGGTCAAGAGCATGGGCTGCTAATAATAACGTGAATAATTACGAAATTGAGAACCTGCCGTTCCCTCCACCGATAGATGTCGCCACGGTTTCGCTTTGAGTAGAGAAGCGGAAATTCTTCTTTCATAGTCCGGAAATTGATTTCCGCCTAACGGTATTGGGGAAACATTTCGACCAAATTGATTATTACATCAATACGGCGTACGCAAGGCGTACCATTGCGTGTAGCATTCAAGTCGGAGGTGAGAATATCGGAATCCATCCAAAAATTGGCATTACTGGATTGCCAAGATCTGGTAAATCTGCAGTTCTTGAGAAAGTTGTTGGGATGCTCATCGAAGAGAGAAAACAAGAAATGCGCGGTCGTACTTACGATGCAGAAGGATCGCCTCTAATTGGAGGGATGAAAACTCGTACCATCATTGAAGATGGTCGACGCGTTGGATTTGAATGTGTAGATCTAATTACTGGAGATAGTGCAGTAATGGCTCATCGCGACATCGAAAGCAGAAATCGAATCTTAGGTTATGGAATTGATCCTACTGCCCTAGATAATGTGGGCGTCGAGGCAATTAGACGAACCACGGAAGAATGCGAAATTCTAGTAATTGATGAAATTGGTAAATTTTCTGTTGAAAGTGAGGCTTTCGTTGAGGCGGTTCGGGGTGCTTTGGATAAAGACATGCCAACAATCCTAACTCTGCACAAAAAGAGTCGACACCCACTCTTACAGGACATCAGACGTCGGGATGATGCAAGAATCCTTGAGGTCACTCCGGTTAACAGAGCTCTATTGCCTTACAAAATCCACAAACTAGTAAGAGAGACTTACTGATAGGCATCTTCGCCGAGGGTTTCATGCCTTGACGGCCCCTCTCCTCAGACATGGACACACCCGCCGCTCGTCTCGAGCGCGTTCTAATCGGTGTGTCAGTGCCTCTATTGTTCCTAACTGCACTAGCAATTGCAGAAGGCCAAATTAAGATTGTTGGATGTAGTGAAGGAGAATGTATGAATCAATCTCTAATTATTCCAATAGTTGCTATTCTTTGCATTACAATCCTCATGGTAATGAGAATGACTCGGGACAGAAGTTTTGGAAACGCCCCCCTAGATCGTTGGTTTAGTCGTGAACCTGAACAAATTATGAGAGAGAGATTGGAGAAGGAACGCTTTGAGTCGGCAGATGAAGGTCTTGGTGGACGATGGGCTGAATTAGAGAGGAAGGGACTTGAAGAGCGCTACGGAGAAGAAGAGTGAGGTAGCGAAACCTTCACCCCTCTCCTAATACTCGCCGCCCCGATAACATGAGTGACGTACCGGCCGAACTACTGTACACAGCTGAGCACGAATGGATTAGAATTGAAGGAAATGAGGCCGTAGTTGGCGTTACTGACTTCGCTCAAGATGCACTTACTGATGTTGTGTGGGTCGAACTTCCTGAAGTAGGCTCTAGTGTCTCAGATATGGATTCTTGCGGTAGTGTTGAATCGGTCAAATCCGTTAGTGAAATCTTTGCTCCTATTGCTGGAGAAATTCTTGAAGCAAACGAAAGTCTAGAGGATGCCCCCGAACAAATTAATCAGGACCCGTATGGTTCTGGTTGGATCTGGCGTATGTCAATAGGCGATGCTTCTCAAGTAGACGGTCTGATGGATGCCGCTGCCTATTCTGCTCAAATTGGTGAGTAATGATGAACGATGCACTCCACATCTACGTGGATGGCTCATGTGAAGAGAATCGAAATGTTACCGATGCAACGCCAGCAGGATGGGGATTTGCTGTTGTAAGAGGTGATTCTGGGCTTGGTCGTGGGCGTGGAGAAATAATACACGAGTCAAGTGGTCCGGTAATCACAAACCCAGATGTTGCTGATTTCTTAGGGGCTGAAGTTGGCTCAAATAATACTGCTGAACTGAGTGCAATCGCTCATGCATTGCGCTGGGTATTAGAATCAGGCAGAGAAGGCGGAATTGTAATTCGTGCTGATTCTCAATATGCATTGAATATTGCTTCAAGTTCTTGGCGGGCAAAGAAGAATAAGGCATTAGCACTGCGAATTCAGAACTTATGGAATGAAGTTTCTGGGCTCTGTCAATTAAGTGGAGAACACGTTCGAGCACATCGAGGACATCGCTGGAATGAGAGAGCAGATCACCTGGCTTTCCGAGCGATGTCTGGTGAAAATCCACTTCCACTTCAATTTTGGAAACCAGGTAATCGCTAATCAGCTAGAGGTCCTGTGCTAAGCATCACATAGATTCCTGATAAAGAAATCAATAATCCAACCAACATCAACACCAAGCCGGTAGGATCAGGAAGGAATTCTTGTAATGGATTACCCGACACCCATGCTAGAGCTAATGTAGACAATCCCACAGCGAATACTTTTGGAGAAGATTCTTTTGGATTTTGCCATTGATCTAACCACGGAATCAAACCTTTACGCTTGAATGTTAATCTATACCAAGTCACGTACCACATGCACAATCCGGCCATCCCGATGATGCCTATTGTAAAGGACGGAGAATCCCAAGGACCTGCAGGTGCGTATCCAATTACTAAGGCATCAAGGATGAGCAGTGAGCCTAATATTGCATGGATGGATGCATCCGGCGCCTTGTCTGCCATGTACTCGCGAGTGCTCTATCCCGCTTGAAAGCGCCGCAGAAGTGATGCGCAATAACCCACTCGGATGACGCGGGGGTACATCGGTGTCGGTTGATTTTGATGATGTGCGAGCGGCGGCGGCGAGAATTGAAGGAATTGTTGCACATACTCCAATCCTTACTTCTCTGGCCTTAGATTCACTTGCTGGCCGGCGTCTTTTCTTCAAGTGTGAAAATTTGCAGCATGTTGGAGCGTTCAAATTCAGAGGTGCTAGTAATGCACTAGCAATTCTGGGAGATCAGGCAAAGAATGGTGTCTGTACCCATAGTAGTGGAAACCATGCTCAAGCAGTAGCCTTGGCGGCCAAACAAAGAGGAGTCCCCGCTTACATCGTAATGCCATCGACGGCACCACGAGTCAAGGTCGATGGAGTTCGCAGCCATGGAGCAGAGATTACTTTCTGCGAGCCAACTCTAGAAGCCCGAGAAAACACAGCTACAGCTGTAATGGAACGTACTGGGGCAACCTTTGTTCATCCTTTTGATGATGAAAGAGTCATTGCTGGTCAAGGCACTGCAGCTCTTGAAATGATTAACGAAGCAGGACCTCTAGATGCGATTATCGCTCCGATAGGGGGAGGTGGCCTTCTATCTGGGACCAGCATAACCACTCAAGCGCTATTACCCAATGCCCGAATCTTTGGAGCAGAGCCAAGCGGGGCTGACGATGCTGCGCAATCACTTGCGGCTGGAGAATTGATACCACAAACAAGTCCGGATACGATTTGTGACGGATTGCTGACATCACTTTGCGAAATGACCTATGAAATTCTCTCTACTCACTTGGAAGCCATCATCACAGTCACAGATCAGGAGGTAATCGAAGCCATGAGACTCATCAGAGATCACTTAGACATGATTGTCGAGCCTTCATCAGCGACCGTTCTCGCAGCAATTCTACGACCGGAATTCGCAGCACTGGAAGGGATCGATAGTGTTGGTTTGATTCTCTCAGGCGGCAATGTCGATTCGTTGCCATTCTAGCCTTAGTACCTATCCGTAAGTTGATGACCTGTTGCCCTTCTCGATTGACGAGGTGAATGAAGTGTCAGAAGAAGAAGTGGGTCGCGTGCAGTCTTTCTTCAGGAAACCAAGCGTAGCGGCTATGGTTCTAACTGGGGATCTATCTATAGGCGATAACATCAGAATTCGAGGCGCTACCACAGACATAGAGATGACTGTCGAATCGATGCAGATTAATCTGGAGTCGGTGGAGAGCGCAGGAGCAGGAGACGATGTTGGAATCAAGGTCCCTGAGAGGGTCCGACCAAATGACCGTGTTATTCGTGTGAGCTCGGGCTCAGGCGGAATCAATGCGGACATAATCAAATATGCCGTGATAGCTGCTATTGTAGCCGGTGCCGCGTACATGCTTGGGTGGATATAAACGAACTAACTAGGCTCCGCTAAAGAAGAAAATGGAGCACAAGCCGGGATTTGCACCCGGGTCCACGGATCTGCAGTCCGTTGCATAGCTACTCTGCCACTCGTGCGGTAAATGCCAACCCCCGACCTTCCCTTGAAGAATGTTCGGAATGTGGATGGCCTTTTGCTCAATAGTCAATTTAGTCAAACCCCCGTGATTATGCATTATTTCTTAAATGCTGGAATCTATTTCAAAAGGGAGTTTGTAGTGGATAAACTGAGGAGGCTTATTTCTGAGTTCAGAGGATGAGGGGAAGTGGTGGGCGTGGAAGAAGATGAAAATATTAGATTCTATTTCGGTATCTAAAATCTGAAGTTATTTTGCATATCTTGAAGGTCGGTCTGCACCCGCTTAGTTACATGCCGCGCATCGCTTCGCGCTACGATGGCCTGGGTGTTGGCTTCGCACCCTACTTACAACCACCAGGACCTGAGGTTGTTCGGTTGACTGTAGGTGAGCCGGGATTCGATACACCTCCTGAAATTATTGAGGCGGCGATAGCTGGTTTGGAAGCTGGCAATACAAAGTATACTCGTGGTCCGGGGTCGCTGGAATTATGCCAAGCTGTGGCTGATTACTTGGCTAAACATCATGGAATCAAAACTAGGGCAGAAGATGTAGTAATTACTCCGGGCGCAAAACAGGCTTTGCTCTACTCATTCATGATTACCACGATGCCTGGGGATGAAGCGATTCTGTTAGCGCCCTCTTGGGCTAGTTACGAGCCTATGTTGGAACTAATCGGAGCGGTTCCCGTTCATGTTCCTGTTCGT